>JAZQLM010000225.1:0-11555 GCA_045542655.1 Clostridia bacterium
CTCACTTCCTTATGAGTAAGGGGCATTAGGCTTCTTTTTTATTTACTAATGTTTTTTATTGGATGTTGTTGCTACAGTAAGTGCATAAATCTGTTTTGCACCGCTTAATTTAAGCTCTTTTGCACATTCTTCTATTGTCGCTCCGGTTGTACAGACATCATCAATTAAAAGAATGGTTTTTCCTTTTATCCGTGACGGCTCTACAGCACGCATACAGCCGTCCAGATTTTTAAGTCTGTCATAATATCCGAGTGTTGACTGCTTTTTAGTAGCTTTTACTTTCTTAAGACAATTTTCAAGATATTCAATCCCCGACATCTGAGAAAACTTTTCGCACAAAACCCCGATATGGTTACTGCCTCTTTCAAATACACGTTTTTTATCCTCGGGAACTCCGACTACAAAGTCAAAGCTTATATCGGAAAGCTCCTTTTTATATATTTCGTACATATATTCTGCATAAACCTTTGCGTATGCTGTAAGCACATTCCTTTTGTAGCGAAGTATCGAATATCTCACATCGCCTGAGTATTCAAGTGCAGACACAATCCTTTTAAAATAAAAGTAAGTTTTATTGAGACAGTTATAGCAGAGCTGTTTTTCACCAAAGCTCACAATTGGCTTTCCGCAACGCACGCAGCAAAGAGTGTCTTTTAAAAGCTTCTTTTCAGCTCTGCAATTGTCACAGACTGCTCTTTCGGTCGTAATTTCAAGCATATCCCTGCAAAATACACATTTTGGCGGATAAATCAGATTTAAAAGCAGATTTATTACACGTTTCATATTTTGTCGAGAGCCTGTTTAATATCCTCGATAATGTCGTCAATATTTTCAATACCAACTGAAAATCTGATAAGGTCAGGTGTTACACCGGCGGCCTCAAGCTCTGCGTCATTTAACTGTCTGTGAGTGTGACTTGCAGGGTGGAGAACGGAGGTTCTTGCATCTGCAACGTGAGTTACTATTGCAGCAAGTCTGAGACCGTCCATAAATTTAACAGCCGCTTCTCTGCCGCCCTTTACACCGAAGGAAATAACACCGCAGGAGCCGTTAGGCAAATATTTTTCAGCAAGGCTGTGGTATTTATCCTCCGGCAGACCGCAGTATTTAACCCACGAAATTCTGTCATCCTTGCTCAAAAATTCTGCAACAGCCTGTGCATTACTGCAATGACGTTCCATTCTGAGATGGAGAGTCTCAAGACCTATGTTTAAAAGAAACGCATTATGCGGTGACGGAATTGAGCCGAGGTCTCTCATTACCTGAGCGGTAAGCTTTGTTATATATGCCGCTTTTCCGAATTTTTCGGTATAGGTAATTCCGTGATATGAAGCATCGGGAGTGGTAAGTCCGGGGAACTTGCCTGCCGCCTCCCAGTCGAAGTTTCCGCTGTCAACTACAACACCACCTACAACGGTTGCGTGTCCATCCATATATTTAGTTGTGGAATGTACAACTATATCCGCACCCCATTCAAACGGGCGGCAGTTTACAGGTGTTGCAAAGGTGTTGTCTATAATAAGGGGAACATTGTGGCTATGAGCAATATTTGCCCATTTTTCTATATCAAGAACGACAAGGGCGGGGTTTGCTATAGTTTCGCCGAACATAGCCTTGGTGTTTTCTTTAAATGCCGCATTAAGTGTTTCTTCATCGCTGTCAGGATCGACAAAGGTCACTTCAATGCCGAGCTTTTTCATAGTAACGCCAAACAGGTTAAAGGTACCGCCGTATACACTTGAAGAGCATACAAAGTGGTCACCTGCTTCACAGATGTTAAAAATTGAGTAAAAGCAGGCAGCCTGTCCGGAAGACGTAAGCATTGCTGCAACACCGCCTTCTAAATCTGCTATTTTAGCTGCAACGGCGTCATTTGTCGGATTTGCAAGACGGGTGTAAAAATAGCCGCTTTCTTCCAAATCAAAAAGCTTTCCCATTTGTTCGGTTGAACCGTATTTCCAAGTTGTACTCTGATATATAGGAAGAACCCTCGCTTCTCCGTTTTCGGGTGTGTAGCCCGATTGTATACATTTTGTTTCTATTCTCATTTGTATCATTCCTTTCACAATAAATAAACATACCCTTATAAATACATTACATATTATATACAAACTTAGCGGGATTGTCAATCTGTTTAACCTGTAATTTTAGTAATCACCTAAAATAAATGGCTAATTAATGATAAAATAACTAATTTTGTATTGACTGTGTGGCAGTATTTGTGATATATTTATTCTGTGAGCTTTTCGCTTGTATTTCCGATTTCGTGGATAAAGCTGTGCTTACCGCTTGACGAAATATCGGCGGCTATTATTTTGTTTTTATAAAACAGTACACCGGCTAAAACGGGGGCTTCCTTTGAGTATTTGTGGTTTAAAACCTTGTAGGTGTATCTGGTAACGGTTTTTCCACGGTAATCTTCGAGGCTGAAGCCGCTTCGCTCCTGAATGGAATTATAAACCCTGTATACATTGTCAAATTCTGTGGGAATTGATATGTGGGAAATTTCTGCAGGATTTTTCTCTATCATCCAGCCGAATGCGGTTATGTACTCGGTTATTATGAGGTTTGTTTTTTTATCTATACTGAAAACTGCCGTTATTACGGCAAATATTATAAGCGAAAAAATTAACGTAAAGACAACAAATTTTTGTTTTTTTATAATTCCGGACACAAGCAACAACTCCTTCATTTTAATATATGCCGGCGACATTTTTAAAATGATATATACTAAAATAAAAAGAGGTACTTTAACTTATGAGGCTTGATAAATTTCTGGCAGACAGTGGCTTCGGTACACGGAGCGAAATAAAAAAGCTGATAAAAAGCGGTGCAGTTACCGTTTCAGATAAAGGCGGCGAAAGGCTTAAGCCTGAAACAAAGATTGATGAAAATAACGACTGTGTATTCGTATACGGAGAAAAGGTTGTCTACCGCAAGTTTATTTACCTTATGCTCAATAAACCTGACGGATATGTGAGTGCAACATATGATTATAAGCTTCCTGTGGTTTTAGACCTTGTACCGGAAGAATATCTTCATTTTGAGCCTTTTCCTGTCGGAAGACTTGATATTGATACAGAGGGACTTTTAATCCTTACTAATGACGGAGCATTGAGCCACAGGCTTCTTTCTCCGAAATCCCATGTCCCGAAAACCTATTATGCAAAAATAGATAGTTTTGTTACAGAAAATGATGTGACAGCCTTTAAAGATGGCGTAGTTCTTGATGACGGCTACAAAACTCTTCCGGCTGAGCTTAAGATTTTAAAGTCAGACAGTGTTTCGGAAATCGAGCTTACCATTACGGAGGGAAAATTTCATCAGGTAAAGAGAATGTTTGAGGCGGTAGGTAAAAAGGTTATATATTTAAAGAGAATAAAGATGAATAATTTAAAGCTTGACGAAGAGCTTGGATTGGGAGAGGTCAGAGAGCTTAGCGAGGATGAACTCAGACTTCTTAAGTGAAAGGTGCGGAGAATAGAATGAATTTGACAGAAAATACACAGAATAAAATTCCACGGGTATGTGCGGCACACGATTTGTCGGGGTTCGGAAGAGTATCTCTTACAGAGGTTATTCCGTGTCTTGCCGCAATGGGAGTTGAGGTGTGTCCTCTTCCGACAGCCGTGCTTTCCACCCATACATATAAATTTACTGATTACAGCTTTTTTGACCTGACGGCTGAAATGCGGAATATGACAAAACATTGGGAAAAGCTTGGAGTTGAGTTTGACGCGGTTTACACAGGTTATCTCGGAAGCGGAGCACAGTTTGAAATACTTTCGGATTTCATTGACCGGTGCAGAAAAAACGGAAGCAAAATTATAGTCGATCCCGTCCTTGGTGATAATATACTTTCGGATTGCAGCAGTGTTTATTCAGACAGAATGAATGACGTGCTTGTGGGAATGAAAAACCTTATTAAAAAGGCAGATATTATAACGCCTAACTTCACAGAGGTTTCACTTCTTCTTGATAAGCCCTATGAGTCGGGATATATTCCGGATGAGAAAATTGCCGGCTATATGAGGGAGCTTTCTGCAAAAGGACCGTCATATATTGCGGCAACAAGTGTTATGACGGGGGAAAATGAAATGAGTGTTGTTGCATATGAGAAAGATACTGACAAAGTTTATAAAATAGACTGCGGTTATGTGGGTAAACCGTTCCACGGCACGGGTGATATTTTTGCAAGTATCCTTACGGGTGCATTTGTCAGAGGGATTGATTTTCTTACTGCTTGCCGCACCGCCGCTGACTTTGTCCGCAGTGCGATTGAGGAAACTCTTAAACACAGCGAGCTTAAAACTGTGAACGGCGTTTGTTTTGAACAGATACTTGTAAAATATTTTTCCGGTGAGACTGCTTTACCGGAATTTACCGAAATAAAAATATAGATTTAACCGGAGAAAAGCTATGATTACTGTTACACCGGCAATGCTTAATTTAAAACTTACACCAAGGTCTGATGAGGACCTTTTGTGGTGCTTTTGTGCAAATGCTCTCGGCTCAAAAATTTCAGCCGGAGCGGACAAGGCAGAAAGGGATAAAAATTTTACGGCATTTTATGCGTTTCTTCAAAAGCTTGGCTATATAAAAGGAGAGGAGAAAAGCATCATTTCACACAATGCACTTGTCTGCGGAAGAGCATTTCGTTCTTCGTCTGTTAAAAGCTTTTTGCTTTATGCCATTGTTATTCTTTCTCTTACTAAAGGAGAAAGCAGAATCAGTGAGCTTAAAAAGCTCCCGCTTGAGCAGAGAGAAAAAATGTTCAGGCTTATCGGCTGTCTTAAAAAGATGGGTGCTGATATTCTTACAGATAAAGACCGACTGATAATATCCGGAAAGCAGGTTTTAAGTGCTGCTAAGGTATCATCGGGAGGGGACAGTGAAATTTTTACAGCTCTGCTTCTTGCTTCTTTAAGATGCGAGGGCGGACTAAGCATAAAAGGAATACAAAGGACAGAGGAGATATTCCCTCTTACGAGTTCGGAGGTTTATAACAGATTGAATATTCAGAATACACATAATATGCCATATAAAAAAAATATAGTGCTTATCGGAATGTCGGGAGCAGGAAAAACCACAGTGGCAAAGCTGCTTTCAGAAAAACTCGGTATGCCGTTTTTTGATAGCGACGAGGAATTTGAAAAAGAAGAAAACCGAAAGATAACTGAGGTGTTTTCAAATGACGGCGAGGCATATTTCAGAAGACGTGAAACAGAGGTATTAAAAAGACTTTCTGCTAAAACGGGAATTATTATCTCAACCGGAGGCGGCGTTGTTACAAAGAAGGAAAATATTGATATACTTAAGGAAAGCGGAATTATTGTCTATCTTGAGAGGAATATTGAAACTATTTTAAACTCTGTATCAGGAGAAGAGAGGCCTTTGTTCAAAAAGGGGAAGAAGTCCGTTGAGGAGCTTTTTAAAGGTCGTGAGCCTATGTATCTTTCATCGGCGGATTTTAAGGCGGATAATAATTCCTCACCCGAGGAGGCGGCTTCGGATATTGAAAATATTTACAGGAAAATAGAAAATTTTTATAAAGAAGATTAAAAAATGCGATAAGGTGGAAGAAAAAATATGAAAATAATGGTTTTAAACGGACCTAATCTTAATATGCTCGGTATAAGAGAGCCTGAAAGCTACGGGAAAAAGAGCTACTTGCAGCTTGAAGAATTTATTGAAAATTGCTTTGAGGAAAACGGCATTGAGGGGGTTGTGCTCCAGAGTAATTCAGAGGGTGAGCTGATTGACTTTATCCATCACGCTTATTCAGAATATGACGCTATTGTTATAAATCCGGGAGCTTATACCCATTACAGCTATGCTGTATTTGACGCTTTAAAGGCGGTTTCGCTCCCTGCGATAGAGGTTCACTTAAGTAATATCCATTCCCGTGAGGATTTCAGAAAAAAATCGGTGACCGCTCCTGCTTGTATAGGTCAGATTTGTGGTTTCGGCTTTGACGGATATAAGCTTGCAATCGAATATCTTTTGAGGAATATCGGAGAAAAAGATGATGAAATATAAGCTTCAGGTAATAGGCTCACCTATATCCCACAGCCTCTCTCCGCTTATTCATACGAGCCTTCTTGAATATTTAGGACTTGATTATGAATACGAAAAGAGAGAAGTGAGGGAGGGGGAGCTTTCAGACTTTTTAAAATATGCAAAGGAAAACGGACTTTGCGGCTTTAACGTCACTATGCCCCATAAACAGTCTGTAATTAAGTATCTTGATGAAATAGATGAGGAGGCCGTGCGTTTTAATTCGGTAAATACCGTTAAAATAGAAAGCGGGAGACTTCTCGGCTTTAATACCGATGCAGAGGGCTACCGTATGTCTCTTCCGCAAAGCGGCGAAGAAATCAAGGGGGAACGGATTGTAATAATCGGTGCGGGCGGTGCGGCTTCTACTGTCGCCTTAAAGGCGGCTTACCTTGGTGCGGCATCGGTTACGGTTTTAAACCGAAATACCGAAAAATCTGATTTGATTTGCAGAAGTATTGAAGAAAAGACTTCGGTTTGTGCAAGGTCGGTAAGCTTTACATACCAAAACCTTGAAAAAGAGTGCCTTAATGCAGGACTTGTAATAAATGCGACACCACTCGGTATGACAGGAATTAAAGAAAATTTTGAGAGCTTCGACTTTTTAAAGGGTGTGAAAAAATCTGCTACGGTCTCTGACCTTATTTATAACCCTTACGAAACGGAATTTTTAAAGAATGCAAATTTACTCGGACTTAACACGGTAAACGGACTTGGTATGCTTATTTATCAGGGACTTATTGCTGATAAAATATTTCTCGGAAGAGATTTTGATATGAAAAGTGTTAAACAAATTATTGAGAAAAAGTACAATATTTTACAAAAATAACCTGTAATTTGTAAAAAATAAAATAAATTACTTGCAAAAAAGTGAATTTTATTGTACAATAATTATTAGTGTATTTTATATGAAATAAGGAGGAAATCTTATGAAAAGGATTATTGCAGTTTTGATGGCAATTGCTATGATATTTGCAGTGTCAGCCTGCGGAGGTGGTGCAGGTTCAAAAATGACAATGGGTACAGGCGGTACGTCGGGTACATACTACGGCTACGGCGGTGTACTCGGTCAGTATATTAAAAACAATGCAGGAATTAACGTAACAGTTGTTTCAACAGACGGCTCAAAGGCAAATATTCAGGGTATTGATGCCGGAAACTATCAGCTTGGCACAGTTCAGTCCGATGTTATGTCTTATGCCTGGGATGGTACACGTTCTTTTGAAGAAGAGGGAAAGGTTGACTCATTCCGTACGGTTGCAGGGCTTTATGCAGAAGCGGTTCAGCTTGTGACCATGAATCCTGAAATCAAGAGCGTAGCTGACCTTAAGGGTAAGGCTGTTTCAATCGGTGCTCCCGGATCAGGTGTTTACTTCAATGCTATAGATGTACTCACAGCGGCAGGACTTAAAGAGTCTGACATCAAGGCTCAGTATCAGTCATTTGCAGATAGTGCCGATGCACTTAAAGACGGCAAAATAGATGCTGCATTCATAGTTGCAGGACCGCCTACACCGGCAATCACAGAGCTTTGCACAACTAACAGTGCATATCTCGTTCCTATTGACGGAGATGTTGCTAAAAAGCTTATGGACAGTTGTCCTTTCTACACAGAAATTGAAATTCCGGCAGGTACTTACCAAGGTCAGAGTGAGGCTGTAAAAACAGTTACAGTAAAAGCTACCTTAATCGTAAGTGCAGATGCTTTAGAGGATGACGTATACAAGCTTACATCAGCTATATTCGATAATATCGAAGCTATTACCGCTGAAAATGCAAAAGGCTCAGAGCTTAGCATAGAAAATGCTACAAGCGGTATGACGGTTCCTTTCCACGCAGGTGCGGCAAAGTACTTTGCTGAAAAGGGTGTTACTGTGGCGGTTGATTAATTTTTTAAGTCGCACATAATTTTGTGGCTGCAACGAAAATTCGCTGCAGCCATTTTATTGAACTATAATATTACTAACTAAGGAGGGACTTAAAATGTTTCTTAGAAAAAACAAAGCTCCCGTATCTAATGAGCCGATGGACTTAAATGCGGTTATGCAAAAATTTGACCGTGAATCCAACACCAGAATATGGGAGGGTAAGGGAAGAACAATGGTAAACTTTGTTCTTGCAGTATTCTCTCTTTTCTGTATATATGTAACACTTTTTGCAAGCTGGCTTGAAGAACTTCGTCTTACCACCTTTGTTGCATTTATTGTGTTGCTCGGCTATCTTGTATATCCGGCTAAAAAAGGGGTTCAGAAGACGAATTATATTCCGTGGTATGATGTTTTACTTATGCTTTGCGGAACAGGTGCTTTTCTGTATTATGCGGCTAATGCGGTGGATATTATTCAGCAGGGAAGTAAGTTTGAATGGTATCAGATTGTAATAGGCATAGTGGGAATTATCTCTCTTGCAGAGGTTTGCAGAAGAAGTGTCGGACTTCCCATCGTTATCGTGGCAAGCTGTTTTATAGTATATGCACTTATATGGGGACTCTCAAATCCTACGCTGTGGGGCAAGCTGAATTACATAATTCATTATTTGTTCTATGGTAAGGAGGGTGTGCTTTCTACACCGGTTAACGTATGCTCAAAATTTATTGTTGTGTTTATTATATTTGGTGCCTTTCTTGAACGTACAGGAATTGCAGAATTTTTTATAAAGCTTGCAAATGCCGTTGTTGGAGGATTTTCAGGCGGCCCTGCCAAGGTTGCCGTTGTTGCGAGTGCATTAGAGGGTATGGTTTCCGGCTCTTCGGTTGCAAATACTGTGGGTTCAGGCTCGGTTACTATTCCTCTTATGAAAAAGACCGGATATAAACCTGAATTTGCAGCGGCGGCTGAGGCTTCCGCTTCCACAGGCGGTCAGATTATGCCGCCTATTATGGGTGCTGCCGCCTTTTTAATGGCTGATTATGTAGGCGTGCCGTACAGTAATATAGTTGTCCGTGCAATTCTTCCTGCCATATTGTATTTTGCAGGTGTATTCATTTCGGTTCACCTTGAAGCGAAAAAAGAAGGCCTCAGAGGTCTTACAAGGGAAGAGCTTCCAAGGTTTTTACCGCTTCTTAAACAGTCTTATCTTATTCTGCCACTGATTATTTTAATCTATCTTGTGGGAACAAGTAAGTTCACAATTCAGTATGCGGCGGCAATTGCAATAGTTGCAATTATTGTTGTAAGTCTTTTTAATAAAGAAAACCGTATAACACCAAAGCGTATATGGGAATCTCTTGCGGCAGGCGGACAAGGAATGATTGCAGTAGCAGCTGCCTGCGGCGTTGCAGGAATTATAGCGGGAACAATAACAATGACAGGCCTTGCTAATATGATGATTAACGGAATTGTTGCTCTTGCAGGAAATCAGGTCATAGTTGCACTGTTTTTAACAATGCTATGCTGTATTGTTTTAGGTATGGGTGTTCCGACTACTGCCAATTATTGCATTATGGCGGCAACCTGTGCACCTATTCTCGTTCGTATGGGCGTTCCGGCAATTGCGGCACACTTTTTCGTATTCTATTTCGGTATAGTTGCCGACCTTACACCGCCGGTTGCTCTTGCAGCTTATGCCGGTGCGGCTATTGCTCAGGCAAATCCGATGAAAACAGCTGTGACATCAACAAAGCTTGCAATCGGTGCGTTTATCGTTCCGTATGTGTTTGCACTTAATCCGGCTATGCTGTTTATAGATACTTCAGCAATTGAGCTTATCCTGATTGTTATTACCTCACTTATAGGTATATTTGCAGTTTCTGCTTCGCTTGAGGGGTATCTCTTTAAGACAATGAGCTGGTATGAACGTATTTTAAGTCTTGTGGGAGGACTCCTTTTGATTTATCCCGGCTATATAACAGATGTTGTCGGTATCGGACTTGTTTTAGTTACCTTGGTTATTCAGCTTATTTCAAAAAACAGCTTTAATATTACAAAAAAAGTATAGCTATAAACAAAAAATAGCTGCCTCACTAAAAAGTGAGGCAGCTATTTTTTTGTTAATCCTTAAATACATTAAAATTAACTAACTTGTTTTCATCATCTTCTTTTTCGCATAATTTCAGATACTCTTCTTCAGTTTCAATCTGTACCTTTTTCAGGGTTTCAATGATGTCAGTAATCGCATTAAATAGTTTTAAATAAAGATGTTTGTAACCCGACATAACGCATATCTCCTTTCAAATAAAAAAGTGTGTAGCAACAACCGAAGCTACACACCGAAAAACGCATAGCTCATGATTGCTGCGACACAAATAAATTTCATATAGACACTATAATGGTACTATGAAATGAGTATGCGTTTTTACCAAATGGTAAAAAACATACCAACTATAGTGAGCTATATTTATTTGTTGTCGCATTATAAGTATATAATAATTTACAAAAATTGTCAATAGATTTTAATACAAAAAATAAAAAAACAAACTCGAAAAGTGAGTTTGTTTTTTATACTACAAGGTTATCGAATTTATAGATTTGTGGATTGCGATAAGGGAAGCACCTAAAACGGCAAAGTCCTCATCGCTTGAAAATACAACTTCGGATAAGCATTTTAACCCCTTTAAATTATCAAAAAGAATGTCTTTAAAAAGCTCTCCGTGTTTTATCAAATCACCCGTAAGTATAACCTTTTCGGCATTAAAAATATTTGTCAGATTTTTGATTGTGACAGATAAGACGGGAATAAATTCGTCTACAGCGTTTTTATCGGGAGTCTGTTTTTCGAGACAGGGCGATACATATGCCTCAATACAGCCATGAAGTCCGCAGCTGCATTTTTTTCCGTTCAAAACAGCGATGTTATGTGCAATCTCTAAAATGCCGTTGTCTTTTAAAATTTTTCCTTTTACGGAGACTGCCATACCGATACTTTTATCTATACGGAGAAGAATAATATTCTCGTTTTTGTTTACGATATGGGGATAAAGCAGACAGTCGGGATCGTGTTCCACAAAAACATTTACACCGAAGCGTTCCTTTAGAATGTCTTTTATCGGAACACTCCTCCAGTCCGCAATATCAGGGAATTTAACGGAAATTCCGTTTTTTGAATCAACAATTCCCTGCATAGCAACACCGATTGCAATAATTTTTCCTTTTTCAAAGTCTGAAAAAATATTCTCTGTAAATGAAATAATTTCGGTAAGTGTTTCTGCTTTATTTTTTAAATAGGCAGGAGAGGAATATTTTCTTAATATCTCGCCTGAAAGATTCATTACAACCGCTTTAAATCCTGTTTTGTTTATATCAAGCCCTATGACAAAATTTTTCTGATTATTTACACTGATATAGCTGGGTATTCTTCCGCTTTTTGAGGACGGTGCCTGCTTCTCCTCGATTATGTAATCATTTTCAAGCAGCTTGTTCACAATTTTTGTCATACCGCCCCAGCTGAGTCCTGTAAGCTCTGTGATACCCTTTCTTGAGATGCTTCCGCTTTTTTGAATAATGTTCAAAACGGTGGAGCAGTTTGTATTTGTCATATCCTCTAAATTTATATATTTCTTC
>JAZQLM010000226.1:0-2763 GCA_045542655.1 Clostridia bacterium
CAAGAAAGCGGCTACGCCGCTCCATTCTGCGAGCGGGCGTCACATTAAAGCTTTCGGCTGTCCATGTGCGTTTTCGCTGCTTGCAGCGAAAATTTCGCACGGACCATTTTAATCTTATTTTCTTGTATAATAGGAAATTGCTATTTCCTATTATATAAGAAAACTGCTGCGTTGATATTTTCACGCAACAGTTTCTCACAAATTAAGTATTACCTATTTTCCAAGTCCAGATTTAACACAATTTAATTACTTATTTACAGAATTATTCCAGTCTGCATTGAATTTGTCGATACCCTTATCGGTAAGCGGATGGTCTATCATCTGCATAATAACCTTATACGGAATAGTGGAAATATCCGCTCCAGCCTTTGCGGCACGGATAGCGTCCTGCGGTCCTCGGATGCTTGCGGCAATTATTTCTGTTTCAATTCCGTGGATTTCAAAAATTTCCGCAATCTCTTCAACCAAAACAGAGCCGTCCTCCGAAATATCATCAAGTCTGCCTATAAACGGACTTACAAAGCTTGCTCCTGCTTTTGCGGCAAGAAGTGCCTGTGAAGCACTGAAAATCAATGTCACATTTGTCCTTATTCCGCATTTCTTAAGCTCACTTACAGCAATAAGTCCTTCCTTTGTAATCGGAACCTTTATAACAATGTTTTTATGAATTTGTGCAAGCTCTTTCGCTTCCTTTACCATATTCTCGGCATCGGGCGAAACCACCTCCGCACTTATAGGTCCGTCAACAATCTCAACAATTTCCTTTATAACGTCCTCAAATTTCTTTCCCTCTTTTGCAATAAGAGAAGGGTTTGTTGTTACACCGCTTAAAACACCAAGCTTTGCGGCACTTTTTATCTCTTCAATATTAGCTGTATCAATAAAGATTTTCATTATGTATCACCTCTTTTTCAGTATATATTGTTCTCCCTGAAATGTAAATATATTGTAATGCCATATTTTTATAAAATTATGCCAAAATATTTACAAATTGATACATTTGAGATATAATAAAATAGAAAAAGGGGGCGAGGTAGACTATGACCGAAGCTGAAATGCTTAAAATTATTGACAATCTTAAAATACTGATTATGCGGCCAATATATTTTAACGGTATTAAGCTTGAGCTTTTAGAAGTCAAGCGTTCAAAGCACTCCTGCGGAAGAGTTATTACACCTCACTACCACCCGTGGTTTGAATTTAATTTCTTCATCAGCGGTTCGCTCCAGACCACGGCCTGCGGAAAAACGTTTATCACCCCTGAAGGAATGTCCCATCTTATGCCTCCCGGAACAAGCCATTCACACATTAATTTTAAGGACGGGGATGACGGAATTTGCATACGCTGGCAGATAGAGAGGCAAAAGACCACTAAAGACGAAAATGACATACTTATAGAAAAAATGAACACCCCACGGGCAGAATGCTTTGACGCCGATATGGAAATACTTTTTTCTCTCGGAAAAAGCATCGAGCTTAATCAGGCGGTATTTTTGAGCTGGCTTTTAAAAATTTATGACAACGAAATTTGCACCGATAATTCTCTTGTTCACCGGAAAAACCATATCTCCAATCAGGCGATAATATATTTAAGTGAATACTACTCCCAGAATATCAGTGTTCGGGACGTTGCAAATGCCCTTAACATAAGCTACCGTAATCTCTCAAGAATTTTCAAAAAAGAAACAGGCGTCACCATCGTTGAAAAGCTTAACGAAATCCGCATAAACGAGGCAAGACGTCTTTTGATTGATACAGATTTTCCTATAGGCAAAATTGCAGAAGATGTAGGATTTTTAAACGTGTATTACTTTTCAAACACGTTTAAAAAGTATTCCTATGTATCTCCTGCAAAATTCCGTGAAAATAATACTTAAAAGCAGCCACTTATCCTTTTTCATAAATTTCTACTAAACCTAATTCCATAGCTTAATTTTTCCGGTAGAAATGGCAAAGCCTCCGCTTTCAAATACCTCTTTTGCTTCCTTTTCCGTTTCAATTAGACCTCCCGAATAAGGCATAAGCTTGCACACCGCCGCAACGTTTGCCCCTTCAATAGTCATACGTCTTGCACTAATAAGACCTATATCCCCCGAGCCTAAAATAGCTGCCTTTTTTACCCGGCATATAGCCTTTCATATTCACAAATTTCTGTGCAGTTCCGGCAACTACTTACTTTCCCGAGTAGCCGGAGCGTTAAAAAAATAATCCTGTGAATTGTTTTTAGCGGAGGGCACCAAGTATCATCAGCATAGATTGGTATTTCAAAACCTGTAGGGACGGGGCTTCTCGACCGTAAGGTTTAGATAATAGATAATAGAGAATAGTGAATAGTGAATAGATATTGCAGTGAATGACCGCAACCGTCCGTTTTGTATAAAAAAAAGACACCTCATAGAGATGTCTTAAAGTTCCGGCAACTACTTACTTTCCCAGGTAGCCGGAGCGTTAAAAAAACAATCCTGTGAATTGTTTTTAGCGGAGGGCACCAAGTATCATCAGTGTAGATTGGTATTTTAAAACCTGTAGTGACGGGGCTTCTCGACCGTAAGGTTTAGATAATAGATAATAGTGAATAGATATTGCAGTGAATGACCACAACCGTCCGTTTTGTATAAAAAAAAGACACCTCATAGAGATGTCTTAAAGTTCCGGCAACTACTTACTTTCCCAGGCAGTTACCCACCAAGTATCATCAGCGTAAAGGAGCTTAACTACTGTGTTCGGTATGGGAACAGGTGTGACCTCCTTGCTATCGTCACC
>JAZQLM010000227.1:0-2019 GCA_045542655.1 Clostridia bacterium
TCCTGTGCATTACCCAGCCACACGTCTGTTCCGTGGGAAAGTCCTGCAATCAGAACAAGCTCATAAAAGGTGGTGGGCAGAGTATCAAGAAGCATTTGTCTTGTAAATGATGTTCCAAATTCGGGAACACCGAAGGTTCCCACCTTGCTGTTTATCTGCTCAGGGGTAATGCCGAGAGCGTCCGTGCTTGAAAAGATAGACATTGTTTCGGGATCGTCAAGGGGGATTGCTTTTGCATCAATCCCTGTTAAATCTTCAAGCATTCTGATGGTAGATGGATCGTCGTGACCGAGTATATCAAGCTTTAGTAGATTATCGTGGATTGAGTGGAAGTCAAAGTGCGTGGTTACAATTCCCGAATCCTTTTTATCAGCAGGGTGCTGAACAGGACAGAAATCGTGAATATCCCACGTCTTGGGACAAACTATAACGCCGCCGGGGTGCTGACCTGTGGTATTCTTTACATCAATAAGTCCCTTTGACACACGTTTAAGCTCTGCCTGAGTAGGGATAATCCCCTTTTTCTCATAATATTTTTTTCCATAAAAGCCTATTGCCGTCTTGTCGGCAATAGTGCCGATAGTTCCTGCCTTAAAAACATAACCCTCGCCGAAAAGCTCCTCAACGTACTTATGAGCGGTAGCCTGATACTCGCCTGAGAAGTTAAGGTCAATATCGGGGACCTTGTCCCCTTTAAAGCCGAGGAAGGTTTCAAAGGGAATATCAAAGCCGTCCTTTTTCATCCGTGTACCGCAGTTTGGACAGTCCTTGTCGGGCATATCCGTTCCGATTGTGTATTCGCCGTGTTCAAAGAAAATGCTGTGCTTACATTCGGGGCAGATATAGTGCGGACAAAGGGCGTTAACCTCTGTGATTTCCGCAAGGTAAGCGGCAAAGGAAGAGCCGACAGAGCCTCGTGAGCCGACAAGATAGCCTGCCTCGTTGGACTTTTTAACTAATTTATGAGCAATCATATACATAACCGCATAGCCGTAGCCGAGAATACAGCCAAGCTCACGGTCCATTCGCTCCTGAACTACCTTTGGAAGATTTTCGCCGTAAACCTTGTGTGCAAAGGCGTGACACATATTTTTAAGGTCCTCTTCACAGTTTTCAATAGAGGGTGGGTATGAACCGCTCTTTACGGGAACGATTTTATCAATCATATCAGCGATTTTGTTTGTGTTTGTGACAACCACCTCGTATGCCTTTTCTTTTCCGAGGTAGGAAAATTCTTCGAGCATTTCCTCGGTAGTCCTGAAATAAAGGGGAGCTTGCTGGTCTGCGTCGTCATAACCCTGTGCCCCCTGAAGAACACGGCGGTAAAGCTCGTCCTCTGGATCCATAAAGTGAACGTCACAGGTTGCAACAACAGGCTTTCCGAGTTTTTCGCCGAGAGCGACTATTTTTCTGTTTATATCTCTTAAATCCTCTTCACTGTCCACCATACCGTTTCTTATCATAAAGAAATCGTTGCCTATGGGCTGAATTTCAAGATAGTCATAAAATGAAGCGATTTTTTCTATCTCATCGTCAGGGAGCTTATTAAGGACTGCACGGTAAACCTCGCCCTGCTCACAGGCAGAGCCGATTATAAGTCCGTCCCTGAACTTTGCAAGAATACTCTTTGGTATTCTCGGACGTTTATAGAAATAATTGAGGTTGGATTTCGTTATAAGCTTGTACATATTTTTAAGTCCGGCATAGTTTTTCGCCAGAATAATAATATGATTATAAGGCGTTTTGATAAGCTCAGGGTTTAAATCGCAGGTGTATTCGTCGGTAACAGGCTTTTCACGCTCCTCTTTAATCTGCATAAGCTTAACTAAAATATCACAGCAGGCCTGTGCGTCATCAACCGCCCTGTGGTGGTTTTCGAGGGAAACTCCAAGCCTGTCGGCAACGATATTGAGCTTGTGAACCTTTTCTTCGGGGAAAAGGCTTCGTGAAAGCTCTAAGGTATCTATGGTATCATACTTAAATTCAAGTCCCTGCTTAAGTCGGATCGTAGCCATGTCG
>JAZQLM010000228.1:0-3599 GCA_045542655.1 Clostridia bacterium
TCTTATGACCGTAAAAAAAGAAACCAAAAGCATAAAATGGACTTTACTTGCATTTTTAATTCCGACAGTATGCGGTATTTTGATATGCTTTTTGTTTAATACCGTAGTTAATGTTATTATAAGGTAAACAAGTAGGGGACTATTTCGGGCGGATGTGGGCATCCGCCCCTACATATGTCAATTGCATAATCACTAGTATTATATCACATCATCGTAGGGGACGATGCCCACATCGTCCCGTTTTTTCGCTCGACTTTGTGTTGACAAATTTTGAAATGTATGGTATAATTCAAAAGTCACATAATTAAAATTTAATATACTTGTAGAGAAAGCGATTTTTTTATCTTATGGTAAAAATGTACGTCTTTTTAATACGCTTATCTCTATATAGGTATATTTTTAATTGTGTGACAACAATCGGAGCCGTACATTTTTCGGGTGTACAGCTCCGCTGTACACCTTTTTTATATATTAGGAAGTCCCGGGTTACCTATTATATAAAATACATAGGAGGGATATGAAAAAATTAAAAAATGAAAAACGCATGCTCTGACTGCTCCACACAAACTTACAGGCTGTAACCAAAGTTACAGCCTGTCCGAATTATTATATTCAATGTCGTCAAAATATGACTTATATTCAATTCTGAATTTACTTTCAGGAAAGAGAAGCTTGTGAAGTGCAATAAAATAATCATCCGTCATACTTGCAATATAATCCACCACAATCTGATTAGGTTCTTCCTTTAAGTAATCCAAATTTTTATAGTATTTGAGATTTTCGTAAATTCCCTTAATATGATGCTTATACACCACCGAGTTTTCGTCCTGATTTTTAACGTCCGAAAGGAGCTTATAATAAAGCTCTGAAAACATCGGCTTTATTATCTCCCTGTACTGCTCCTCAATCCTGTTGTTTTTATAGATTACGTCGTTATTTTCCTTTTTCGCTCTCTTTAGGTCATTAAACGCCTCATCGCTCAAAAGAATATAATCCTTGCCGTAGCTATGTTCAATTATATCCACTATTAAATTATTGATAATAGCCGCATTTACATTTCCGATTTTGTCATTTTTAAAGCTATAGTCACCATCAATAATCTTTGCAATTTTCGCATCCTGCCTGTCCTTTCCAAGATACGCAATCATATCACAGATACGCACAACACAGGCTTCAAGAGTTGCAGGGACAAGTGTATCGGAATGTTCCTTCCCCACAGTATAACAAAGCTCAACATCTTCATCAAAATCTTTAAAGGTCTTATCCCAAACAGGGCGGTATTCCTTCAGCTCAAATTCACCGTTATGACACAGAACCCCATCAAGAGTCTGAAACGTGAAATTCCTTGAAAAAATTTTATCAAGCACTCTCACGCTGTGTACGTTATGATTAAAGTGTCTGCCTGTCTCATTTTTAAGCAGGTCATTTAAGAAAGCCTCACCGGCATGACCAAACGGGGTATGACCTATATCGTGACCAAGTGAAATCGCCTCAATCAAATCAAGATTTAAGCCAAGTACCGAGCCTATATTACGAGCAATCCTCGAAACAAGCTGAACGTGCAGAGCACGTCTTGTTATGTCATCATTATGATAAAATGAAAACACCTGAGTTTTATCGGCATATCTGTTATAAAATGGCAGATGAAGTATCTTTTCAGTGTCTCTAACAAAGGCAGGACGCCACAGATTTGCCCTGTCATGTTCGTCATTACGTCTTAGAGCATCTTCGTCATTACAACGATACACACTGTAATATCTGTTATTTTTTCTGTCCTCTGATATTCTTCTTTGAAGCTCATCACTCAAAGCGTCATATTTTAACTTTTCAGCCATATTACATTTCCTCTTAAATGATTTCTTTTGTTATGATTTTTTTGTTTTCAAGTCTGAGTTCCTTATTGCATATAGAATATGCCGCTTTCTTATGCGAAATAAGTATACAGGTTTTATTCTTCATTTGTTTTATATTTGAAAGTAATTTTTCTTCGGTTTCTTCATCAAGGGCAGATGTTGCTTCATCAAGGAGAATAATAGGAGCTTCTGACAAAATAGCTCTCGTAACAGCAAGTCTTTGCACCTGACCTTCCGAAAGTCCTGCACCCTTTTCGCCAATTACGGTATCAAGACCTTTCGGCAGAGCCTTTATAAAGGTATCTGCACAGGCAATCCTTGCGGCATTCATTATGTCTTCATCCGTTGCATCCGGTTTGATTATCGAAACGCTTTCCCTGATAGTTCCGCTAAGGAGAAGATTCCCTTGCGGAACATAAGAAAACAGCGGTCTTATATGCTTTGCTGCATTAATTCTCTCTCCGCCAGACATTTGAAGATAGATACTTCCCTCAAGGGGATAAATCACACCGAGTAAAAGTTTCATAAGTGTACTTTTTCCTATTCCCGATATACCCGAAATGATTACAAAATCCCCTTTTTCAATCGTACACGAGGTACTGTCAAGCACCTCATCTCTGCCATATGAGAAGGATATATTATCAAATACAAGCCTTGAAAGGTCATTATAGGACTCAATTTTAAGAGCCTCTTCCTCGCCTCTTTCCTCAGGTAAATCCTCAATTTCAAGTATACGCTCCGAGGAAGCAAGAATACTGAAATATTTCGGAAGCACCAACGAAAGGGATGCTATAGGTCCTTGTATCTGATTTACAAGCTGGAGCACAGCGGTTAATGTACCAAAGGTTATAGTTTTATTTAAAAGTCTGAAAGCACAGCGAAGCATTGCAAAAAGCGATGCAAAGCTGAACACAAAGCTCATACCTGTGTTTGCGATAATGCTCATATTACGTCTTTTCATTTTGCTGTCATAGTTAAGCTTTTGAAGCTCCGAGGATTTTTCATTCATATATTTCTCAATAGAAAATACCTTTATCATAAGAAGACTAAGTATTGATTCCTGAAAGAATGAACGCACCCTTGAATCCGTCTCCTGCACACCCTTGTGTAGATTTTTCATTATTCGTCTGAAAAAGCTGATTACTAAAAGAAGTATTATGCCGCCACCCAAAAATACAAAGGCGAACAGCTTATCCAGAGACACAAGTGCAACAAAGGCACAGACAAGACCGACAAGCATAGAAATAACGCTTGGCAAAAGTGTGATTATACCGTCTGAAACTATACTGACATCACTGCTAAGTCGTGTTAAAATATCACCGCTGTGGTATGATGTTATTTTACTGTAATCCTTTTTCAATGCGGACAAAAAAAGCTCTGACTTGAATTTAATTTCAAGCTTTGCCCTTACTCTCTCTTCGAGGGCATTTCCTATAAATTTAATCACAAGCTGGACTAAAATTATAAAAATAAGCATAGCCGCTCTCAGCATAAGGCCGTTTTTATCGCCTCTTGATGCGGCGTCAATAACCCCTTTTGAAGAAAGGGCAAAAACTACTCCAAGCACAGTCATAGCACATCTTAAAATAACTATTAAGAACACAAACGGAAGCTGTGTTTTTGACCTTTCAAACAGCCATCCTTTGGTCTTATCATTAAGCGGGCAATGCACCGAAACGACATCTGCCCACGCCAAAAGAGCATCCAATGTCATACTCTCATACTCCTCTTTGCGTTCGGCCCCAG
>JAZQLM010000229.1:0-5814 GCA_045542655.1 Clostridia bacterium
GGACATCACTATGAGCTTGATGATTTTCAGGTTCAGTCTGTAACCGAGGGAAAAGAAGCATTAGGCTCTGCACTCGTCAGACTTCGTAACAACGGAAAGCTTTATTCCGGTAACGGAACATCAACGGATATTGTTGCGGCAAGTATAAGAGCATATATAAATGCACTTAACAAAATTGTATTTGAGGAGGCATAATATGAAGATAGTATTCTCAACCAAGAATGTAAGCCGTGCGACCTTTCTTGACACTTGCCGTTATGCCTTTGACTATGGATTTGAAGGCTTTGAAATATATGATGCGGTAAAGGAAAGAAAAAGTCACCACGACAGTATATTAAGACATGACCGCATAGCGGATGCAAAGAGAAAGCTTGTCAACAGAAACCTTGCTGTTTCGGCTCTTCGTATGCCTGAGGCTGTGGAAACCGACGAGGTAAGCTCTGATTTAGCTGTTAAGTATGTGGATATGGCGGCTGCATCGGGGGTAGACAATGTAATTGTAAGAATGGAGAAAGAAACCTCCTTTGATGTTCTTGATGAAAAGCTTTCTGCCGCAATAAAGAAAGCAGAAATGGCTGATATAAATATTTTGTTTGAAACAGTCGGCTATCTTTCCAATACTGAAAATGTAATAGGAATAATCAATCATTTTTCATCTGCGGCAATCGGTGCTTCCTGGAATGTGCGTGGAACATACTTTGATGCAGGTGAAACCTCGGAGACAACCATCAAAACCTTGGGGGCATATATAAAGTATGTACGTCTTGGTGATATGAAGGACGGAAAAACTGTTCTAATAGGCGAGGGAGAGCTTGAGGTAGAAAAGCTTATAGATGCTCTTTCTTCCCTTAATTATGAGGGATTTATATGTGCGGCATGGAACGAAGAAATAAATGATGCGGATATAGTTCTTACTCATTTTGCAAATTATATTTCGTCTCTCAACCGTGAGAAAAAATCATATGAACACGCATACTACAACAGGGCTAAGACGGGAACATTTGTGTGGAAAAAATATGATGTTATTGAGGCAACCTTCTCGGATGTACTTGATACAATGGCTGAAACCTATCCCGACCAGTATGCCTTTAAATATCCTACACTTGATTATACAAGGACGTATGAACAGTTCAGAATGGATGTTGACGAATGTGCAGCCGCACTTATATCTCTTGGAGTAAAAGCCGGGGACCACGTTGCTGTATGGGCAACCAATATTCCTGAATGGTTTGTTACGTTCTGGGCAACAACAAAAATCGGTGCGGTTTTGGTTACTGTAAATACCGCATATAAAATTCACGAAATTGAGTATCTGTTAAAGCAGTCGGATACGCATACCCTTGTTATGATTGAATACTGCAAGGATATTAACTATAAGGAAATAATTGAGGAGCTTTGCCCTGAGCTTAAAACACTTGAAGCAGGAAAACCGCTGTATTCCAAAAACCTTCCGTTCCTCAGGAATGTTGTTACGGCAGGATTTTCTATGGATGGATGTCTCACATGGGAGCAGATGCTTTCACGCTCGTCTCTTGTTCCCCGTGAGGAAGTGAGAAGACGTGCTTCTTTAGTAAGACCTGACGATGTATGCAATATGCAGTATACATCAGGAACAACAGGCTTCCCGAAAGGGGTTATGCTTACCCACAGAAATATTGTTAATAACGGTAAAACTATTGGTGACAGAATGGACTTGTCAACAGCAGACCGTATGATGATTCAGGTTCCGATGTTTCATTGTTTTGGAATGGTGCTTTCTATGACATCTATGATGACGCACGGCGGAACACTTTGCCCTATACCGTATTTTTCACCGAAATCATCGCTTGCCTGTGTAAATGATGAACGTATTACCTGTTTTAACGGCGTTCCGACAATGTTTATTGCAATGTTCAATCACCCTGATTTTGCAAAAACTGATTTTTCATATATGAGAACAGGCATTATGGCAGGAGCTAACTGCCCTGCTGATTTAATGCGTCGTGCCTCGGTGGAAATGAATATGCGTGAAATTATTTCTGTTTACGGTCAGACCGAAGCTTCCCCCGGCTGTACTATGGGCGAAGTTAACGAAGACCTTGACCACCGTGTGGAAACTGTCGGAAGTGCTTTCCCCGGTGTTGAATGTAAGATTATTGATCCTGAAACCGGCGACGAGCTTCCTGACGGTGAAAGCGGTGAGTTTGTGGCAAGGGGCTTTAATATAATGAAAGGCTATTACAAGATGCCGGAAGCAACCGCACAGGCTATTGATGCGGATGGCTGGCTTCATTCGGGTGATATTTGTATGAGAACACCTGACGGATATTACAAGGTTACAGGCAGATTAAAGGATATGATTATCCGTGGCGGCGAAAACTTATACCCAAGAGAAATTGAAGAATTTTATCTTACTAATCCCAAGGTGCGTGACGTTCAGGTGGTTGGGGTTCCCGATGAAAGATATGGCGAGGAATGCTGTGCGTGGATTATTCTTCATAAGGGCGAGGAAGCCGATGAAAATGAAATGCGTGAATTTGGAAACGCCTCTATTGCAAGACATAAGGTTCCGAGATACTTTATGTTTGTAAAGGAATTTCCGATGAATGCGGCAGGTAAGATTCTTAAGTACAAAATGCGTGAAGAAGCCGCAGAAAAGCTTGGACTCAAAAAATAATCGGATTTTTTCAAAAAAGTATTGACAAATTAGACTTTATGGTATATAATACATTACAAATTTGAATATCGCAAAGAACGACTGTGACGAGGACGGTCGGATTGCAAGGCTTAGAGAGAGTTGTCGGGCGGTGCGAGACAATGGCGGAGCTTTCCAGTGACTTATCACCTCTGAGTCGGAGGACCGAAAGGCTTAGGGCTGAGTAGACTCCTTCCGTAATGCTGCGTAAAGGCAAAAGACTTGTTAGAGTCTGGTGAGTGACGAAATTTATTTCGTAATGTGAGTGGTACCACGGGTTTATTAGCTCGTCTCAAAGGGTTTCTTTGAGACGGGTTTTTTGTTTTATTCAAATTCGTAAGCAAATATAAGTTAACGAAAATGAAGGGAGACAAGACAATGGATTATAGTTTAAAAGAGGTTGCAGGCAGAATTAAAGACCTGCGTGAAGCAAAAGGCTATACACCCGAAGAGCTTGCAAAGCTTACAGGCGTATCGGCTGAGGATTACAAGGTTTTAGAGATGGGTGAAACGGACTTCAGCTTTACATTTATCTATAAATGTGCGAAGGCTTGCGGTGTTGAGGTTGTTGATTTGCTCGAGGGAACAAGCACAACACTTAAATCCTTTGCTATCACAAGAAAGGGCGAGGGACTTAAAATTGTAAAGAAGCACGGTGTTGTCTATAACAACCTTGCTCCTAAATTTAAGGAAAAGCTTGCAGAACCGTTTCTTGTAAAATTCCCGTATATTGAAGAGGAGCAAAACGAGCCGATTAAACTAAGCTCACATAAAGGGCAGGAGTTTGACGTTATTGTTAAAGGCTCTTTGAAGGTTCAGGTAGGAAATCACATAGATGTTCTTAATGAGGGGGACTCTATTTTTTATAACAGCACCATTCCGCACGGTATGATTGCGGTGTCAGAGGGCGGCTGTGAATTTCATGCAGTTGTTCTCAATCCGCAGGACGGTAATGTAAGCGAGGATTATCCCGATACTCCGTTTGTCGCTTCAAAGACTGTCGCAAAGGAAGCAAAGGCGGAAACGGTTGCAGATAAATTTATTGAATCATCTTATGATGAAAATGGAGTATTTAACGGAATTACTTTCAAAAATGACGATAAATTCAATTTCGCATTTGACTGTGTTGATGCTATTGCAAAGAAGAATCCCGACAAGCTTGCGATGATGTGGGTGGCAAACGATAAGTCAGACCGCCGCTTTACATTCAGTGATATGAAGAAGTATTCGGCAAAAACTGCAAACTACTTTGAATCACTCGGTATTAAAAAGGGTGATACAGTAATGCTTGTCCTAAAGAGACACTATCAGTTCTGGTTCTCAATGCTTGCACTTCATAAGATTGGTGCTATTGCAATCCCTGCAACCAATCAGCTTGTAGAACACGATTTTGAATACAGATATAAAGCTGCTAAGGTAAAGGCAATCGTATGTACCGCAGACGGAGAGGTTTCTGATGAGGCAGAAAAGGCGGCTAAAGCATTTCCTGATATGGTCAAGGTCTTAGTCGGCGGCAAGAAGGACGGCTGGAATGATTTTGATGTTGAAATGGAACGCTTCAGCACCCATTATAACAGAACTGAAAATACACCGTGCGGAAACGAGCCTATGCTTATGCTCTTTACATCGGGAACAACAGGCTATCCCCGTATTGCAACTCATTCGTATAAATATGCACTCGGTCACTATCCTACAGCAAAGCACTGGCACAATGTAAATCCTGACGGGCTTCACTTTACAATTTCAGATACAGGCTGGGGAAAGGCTCTCTGGGGTAAGTTATATGGCCAGTGGCTCTGTGAAGCAGGTGTGTTTACTTATGACTTTGACCGCTTCCATTCAGAGGATATTCTGCCGATGTTTGCAAAATATAATATCACAACCTTCTGTGCTCCGCCTACAATGTATCGTTTCTTCATCAAAGAGGATTTGTCAAAATACGACCTTTCTTCAATTGAATACGCAACAACAGCAGGCGAAGCTTTAAATCCGGAAGTTTTCAATCAGTTCAAGAAAGCAACGGGACTTACCATTATGGAAGGCTTTGGACAGACCGAAACAACACTCTCTATTGCAAACTTTGTAGGCTCGACACCGAAAATCGGCTCTATGGGAAGACCGAGTCCTTTATATGATGTTGTGGTTTTAGATCCTGACGGCAACGAGTGTAAAACAGGTGATGCAGGTGAAATCTGTATCCGTGTAAAGGATAATGTTCCGTGCGGACTCTTTATAGGATATTATCTTGATGAGGAAAAGACAAAGGAAGTATGGCACGACGGATATTATCACACAGGGGATCAGGCAACAATGGACGAGGACGGCTACCTCTGGTATGTGGGACGTATTGATGATGTTATCAAATCATCGGGTTACCGCATCGGACCTTTCGAGATAGAGAGCGTTATTATGGAGCTTCCGTATGTTTTAGAGTGTGCAATCACACCTGTTCCCGATGAGGTCAGAGGACAGATTGTAAAGGCAACCATCGTGCTTGTAAAGGGCAACGAGGGTACTGATGAGCTTAAAAAAGAAATTCAGGAATATGTAAAAACACATACTGCACCTTATAAATATCCAAGAATTGTGGAATTTGTGGAAGAACTTCCAAAGACAATCAGCGGCAAAGTAAGACGTGTAGAAATCCGTAAGAATGATATGGAAAAGATGAATAAATAGTTTAAGTGACTGTAGCAAAAAATCTTTTTGCTACAGTCGTTTTTTTGAAAAAGAAACATATTTCGGGCGGAAGATTTGTACAACTTGTGTTACACTTAAAAAATTTTTTATTTAAAATACCAAATTGACTTTTTATGTATGGTGTGGTATGATTAATTAATGAAGTGTTATTACAATAAATTTTGTTTGAATTATACAATTTTTTATTGGAGGTGCAGATAATGCCGTTCTTGGGGAGAAGAATAAGAGAGAATTTGTTTGTGTTTCTTTTGATGGGGCTATTATATTCCATTATCTATAAAAATGTGACAATGCCGGATACGCCTCAGGCGTTACATATTTCATACGGTGGAGCACTTGTGGTGGCAATGTTTCTCTATGTGTACTGTATGTATACATACCTTATGAATGTGGGGGATTTGTTCTGCTTTATAAGGGTGAATATTGTAGCGTATGCTGTG
>JAZQLM010000230.1:0-5762 GCA_045542655.1 Clostridia bacterium
TTCTGCATATTTATTTCCTATAATAAAGGTTGAGCCGACATAGTGAGCCTTGTTATCCTTTGTATAATACCCAGAATCGTTTATGCTTCCCTCAACTCTTACCGTAATAACAACCGCCTGTCTTTCGGGAACTTCGGAAAGCACAAGTCTTCCGTCCGTAAGTGCCTGTTCTTCGAAATATGCTTCTGTTTCGGCTGAAATAATTTCGCCCATATATTCCTTAGTCTGTGTATCATATATAGGACCTCCCATTTTAAGAGCTTCAACTGTGCCTGAGCGAACGCCTTTTACTCTCATCTGGTATTCAATGGTAGTGCTTTCAACGCTTACCTTTTCGTCGCTGACAAAAAATCTTGTGTAAACACCAAAAGCTGCAACAACTATCGCTACAACAACAAATATATCTATAATACTGATTTTTCCGAATAATTTTCCTTCTTTATTAATAAACATAGCTTTTTTAAATCCTCCTGATTAGTCAACAAGCTCAAGACTTGTTATAAAGCCGTAGCCGGCATAACCCTTGCCTTTTACGGAAATCTCGTCACCCACCTTGATAGGTGCTTTTCCGTCTGCGAGAATGTCCTTGTCTGTTTCCGTACCCTCCGATTCAAGCACAACCGTCACATCGTACTTATCCTCAATGTCCGAAAAAAGTGCCTCACCTGTTTCGAGGTTGGTAGTAGCCTTTTTAGCCGGTACAGCGATGACCTCTTTTAATGTTGCCGCCGCCTTTTCCTTTTCGCTGACAAAGCAGCTGTCGCCTCTTTCAGCCGCCGCTTCAAAGGCATCAACTACAGTTTTTTCCTTTTTCTTAAACTCAACGCTGTATCTCATTTTCACGTTGTCAGCCGCCGAGCCTGAGCCTGTGTCCTTAAGAGAGCTAAGCACATATACACACATTGCCGCCGCAAGGATAATTCCGATTATTATAAGCACGTCAACAAGATTAAATTTAAGCTTTTTTCTGTTTTTCATATTTAAACCATTCCTTTCCGCTTGAAAAATTTCTTCCTATATATAATGTATCATCACATAAGACTTTCGTAAACCTCTTCAATGTTTCCTGCATAAACCTTTGCGGTAAACTTTTCGTTATAAATCTTCCTGCTGTTTTCCTGCATCCTTTCATAAAGCTCACCGTCCGAGATAAGGCACATAAGCCTTTTCGCCATTTCCTCCGGATTGTTCACGGGAACGAGGAAGCCGTTTACGCCGTCCTTTATCACACCCGGATTACCGCCAAAGCTTGTCACAACTGCCGGAACACCAAGGCTCATTCCTTCAAGAAGTGAAAGGCTTGTCGCCTCAGTTCCGAATGAACAGTTTGCCTGAATGTCCGTTATGCTTAAAAGCTCTGATACATTACTCACAAAGCCAAGCATTTTCACGGTGTCGCCAAGATTTTCCCTTTCTATCTGTGCCTTTATGCTTTCCTCCATCTCGCCTGTGCCGGCGATAAGGAATTTTGCCTTTATTCCTGCTTCCTTTACGAGCCTTGCCGCTTCGACAAAATATTTATGCCCCTTTACCTCATTGAGCCTTGCTATAATGGAAACAACCTTTTCCGATTTTTCAATGCCGAATTTTTCTCTAAGCTCAAGGCATTTTTCTTCGCTGAGCCTTTCAAGAGGCTCAACGCCGTTTAACAAAACGGTAATTTTTTTCTCGTCCACCCCTGTCGCAGTTAAATTATCCTTTGCCGCCTCCGCAACAGCGATAATTTTGTCAGCGGTAGAATTATTAAAAAGCCCCGACAGGAATTTCCCAATCCCCTTTGAAATTTTCGGAGACGGCTCAAACACGCTGTGTCTTGTGTAAACCACCTTACAGCCGCAAAGCTTCGCCGCAAGCTTCGCCGACATACTCGCATGGGCGTGTACAATATCCGGCTTTTCTTTTTTGAAAATTTTCATAAGCTCGCCTACCGCTTTTATATCAAAGGATTTATCCTTCATCGCATCAATTTCAAAGGCCTTCACCGAAAGCTCCTCAATGTGCGGCACAAGAAGACTTCCCGACGGAACAACAACCGAAACGTCAAACCTTTCCCTGTTGAAAAATTTAAGAAAGGTAAGCACGCATTTGCCTGCACCGCCTATGTTTGTATCGGATGAAACCTGTATAACCTTAATCATTTTTTAAAGCCTCCTCCTCGCTTGTGATATGCTCCCTCTGAGCTGAAAGAGCCGCAACACCTGTCGCAAGAATTAACCAGAATATCATAAATACCCTGTAATTGTAGAAGCAGTTATCGAAAATTCCCTGAAGCAAAAAGCCTGCAACCGCAGAAGCAATTGCTACCGTCATTACCGAAACGGGAGATTTTCTGCCTCCGTCCTTGTGAATTTGGGAAAGCTCCTTAAAGAATGCAATGAGAATTATGACAAACACCATAATTCCGACTATTCCCGTTTCCACCAAAAGCTGTAAAAACATATTATGTGCATGAGGAGCAACAATTGCATTATAGGAATAGAATGGATAAACTCTTGTAAACGCCTCTGTTCCCATACCTATACCCGAAAGCCAGAAGTCCTTAAGCATAAGGAACGTCCCAAACCAGATATAAACACGATACGAGGTAGACGAATCCTTCATATCGCCTATACTCATAAATCTGTTTATTATACTTTCAGGAAGCACAAATGGTATAACGGGCAAAGCAATCAAAAGAATACCCCAAAGCTTGCCTGCGACAAGTGTAACAAAGATTGCCGCCGAAAGCATAAGCCCAATCCAGCACCCTCTTGAAAACGTGAGTATAAGTGCCGCAAACATCACAAGTGAAGCTCCTGCATAGAAAAGCTTTGAAAGTGCGTTTTTCTTTATCCACATAAGTCCCACGGACAAGGGAAGCATAAGGAGAATGTATTCGCCAAGTACGTTAGGGTTTTCGAGGGTTGAGTAGATACGCATTTTTATATCCTCGAACATTTCCTCGTCCATCCACGCCTGTTCCACATTCCAGCCGAAAAGATACTGCATAATTCCGTAAAGACAAACTAAAACCGCAGAAAGCGAAAGCACCGTCAAAAAGTCAAAAAACTGTTTTTTGGTTTTCAATGTGTTTACCACCACAAAGTAAAATCCCATAAACACAGCATATATCGCCCAGATCGAAAGGCTCTTTTTCATTGTATATGAGAATATACCTGCAAATAAGAACACCACAATCATAAGCATTATAAAAAATTCGCATTTCCCGAACTTCCAGCTAAAACGCTTTGAAGTAACCGCCTTTATCACAAGGGAGATACCCGAAAGTATGCAAAGTCCTGCAAGCACCATAGTGGGAACTATCGGTGCAAGAAAAGCGGTAGTAAAAATGCCAAATTCCGTTTTATACAAAACTGCAAACACATACAAAATGCCAAGGATAAACAAAGCTCCGAGAACCGGCCCCTTAAACCCGCTGATAATTCCGGCAACAGCACCAAAGAAGCAGGCACATGAAAGCCTTGCATTTTTTCCGCATTTTGTAATGTAGTAAAAATTATAACCAAATTCCGTTCCGAGAAATTTTTCTAAAAGCTTCACCAAAAGTGAGCCTTTCAAATAATCAGTAAAATTCACCGGAAACAGCGAAAGAACGCCGCCTGCCGCAACTAAGAGAGCCGAAGGAATTACAAAGCCGCCCTCATTTATTCTGAAAATAAGATTTACAAACCCCGCAGAGGCGATAAGCACACCGATAAATCTTAAATTAAGGGCAAGAAAATTGTGAAGCAGATACTTGCAGGTTCTTATGACGAAGCTGTTTTCCTTCTGCCACGTTAGTCTTTCGTTGTACTTTGAACGCACCGTATCAAGGATTGTAAACGGAAGCTTCAAAACCCTTCCGAAGAAGGATTTTTCAATAAAATCCTCGTCAAAGCTTCTTTCTTTAAACAGCCTGTTTATCGCACTCTCCGCCCAGATACGGGAAATAAACGAATAGATGGCTGTAAGGCATTTGTATGTTACGCTCTTTTTTATAACACCGCCCCAAAAGCAAAGCCAGAGCGAATAAAAATAGCTGTTGTTATTATTCATCACACTTTTTCCTCCTGAAAAACATTACCTCGTCAGTTTTAAGCAAAAATCCGGCGGCAATATAGACAACAAGTGCCGGAAGAGATGCCGCACAAAGCCCTGCGAGGGTTAAAACCACTCCGCCGCCAAGCTTTGGAGCTACCCACATATATACAAATTTCGCAGCTGTAAACGAAAGTGCCGCCGCAAAAAGTATTTTCAAAAAATTCAGAACAAAGCTAAAATCGGTTATCCCCCGTCTTTTTCTGTTTATTAAAACCGCAAGAACAATCCCCATAAAGCTTGAACTTACCGCACTTGCAAGGGCAAGACCGCCCACACCCATTTTAAAGAGCCTTACAAAGACGAATGCCGAAGCAAAATTCACCGCAACACCAAGAATTGATGTAACCATCGGCGTTTTCCCGTCCCTGAGTGCATAAAAGCTCTTGTTTAAAATCTCACAAACCGCATACCCCACCATTCCAAAGGAATAGAATAAAAGAGCATTCGCCGTAAGCTTAGTATTCTCCGCAGTAAATTCGCCACGCTCGAAAACTACCTTTATAATAGGATTTGAAAGAGCAATAAACAGCGACGATATAAAAGCAATCAGAAAAACCGTCCAGCCAAGGCTCTGTCTTGTTGTCCTTGCAAAGCCGTCATCATCGCTTGTCCCCATTCGTGAAAGCCTCGGAAAAATAAAATTCGTTACCGCATAGGCAAAAATACCTACCATTATAATATAAACCTTATTCGCCCAGTTAAGTCCCGAAACCGCACCGTCGCCAAGGGACGAGCCAAACGACATATTTATCACAGCACAAAGAGGCTGAACCCACGAGCTTATAAGAACAGGCAGAGCAAGCCTTGCCGCAGTCAGTATCCCCTCATCCTTAAAGTTAAAGGTAAATCTGTAGGAAAAACCCTTTTTCCTAAGTGACGGAAACTGAACAAAAAGCTGAAGCGACCACGCAATCACCATAGATACTATAACACCCTCAAGCCCGAACTTATCCCCGAATACAAGGAGATAAACAATCATCACACCATTGGACACAAGACTTATAATAGAAGGTATGTTAAACTCACCGAAGGACTGCAAAATTCCCACCGAGGTGTATGCCGCCGCCGTAAAAATTATAGACGGAAACAAAATTTTGAGTAGCCGTGCGGTATGCAAAACCTTTTCCGGCTCATAGCCGGGAACCATAACCGAAACAAGCTGTTTTGAAAACACCATACCGAGTAGTGAAAAAACTACCGCCGCCAAAGCTACTATATTTATAAAATTTGATGCAAATTCCATCGCCCTCTTTTTCCCGTCTTTTTCAAGAAAGCCGTTAAAAACAGGTACAAAGGTGGATAAAATCGCAACACCGAGTGTCATATCAAAAAACAAAAGCGGTATCTGAGTGGACGTGTTTAAAACGTCCGAGCTATAACCCTGACCGTAAATATTCGCAATAAAGGTTTCTCTTAAAAGACCTGCAAACTTGGCAAGGAATATGATAAAAGCCATAATTCCCACCGTAATTGCCGCCGAGCCGGCCGCCCTACTTTTCTTCAATACATCACTTCCTGTCACATCAAAAAGAGCGGTGTAAAAAACACCTTTTTTACACCGCTAAAATAAATTATTATCTGTTTTTTTCCGCAAGAGCCGTTTTAACGGTCACAACAACGAACGCAATCACAAGATACGCAATAAGCAAATATCTGAACGTCCAGACAAACCACCATTCAGA
>JAZQLM010000231.1:0-2984 GCA_045542655.1 Clostridia bacterium
GCATGGCTTCTTAAATGTATCGAAGCAGGTAGAAAATCAGGAGTTTATCCACCTGTTCCGGAAGAAAAAATTTCGACTAATTATATAAGATAAATTCATTTCCCGTTTTTTAACGCATAAATACATATATTTAATTCTATAATCGTTATTATAGGAATATATTGTACTACTTAAAGAAAGGAGTGCAATTATGAAAATTTTTGTATTTAGCAAAAGAACGGGAATTATTTATTTAGCAATGGTTTTATGTATAGGACTGCTTATATTTGCAGGAAAAAGAGAGGTTATGACGGTATCAAACGCAGAAAGGGATTTGCCTATATACTGTGTTGATAAGGCTGAAAATGATAAGGTTGTAGCTATGTCGTTTGATGCGGCTTGGGGAAATGAGGATACAGGTCAGCTTATTGATATTATGAATAAATACGGAGTTAAAACAACGTTTTTTGTTGTTGGAGGATGGGTAGACAAATATCCTGAATCAGTAAAACAGCTTTTTGATGCAGGGCACGAAATAATGAATCATTCAGATACGCACCCTCATATGACACAGATAACTGTAGAAGAAATGAAAAAGGAAGTTCAAAGCTGTGATGAAAAGATAGAAAAAATAACCAAAGTGAAGCCTAACTTGTTCAGAGCACCGTATGGGGACTATAATAACGATGTGGTAGGTGCTATGCGTGAAACAGGTCATTATACTATACAGTGGGATGTGGATAGTCTTGACTGGAAAAATTTAAGTCCGGCTGAAATTAAGGAACGGGTTTTATCTAAGGTTAAGCCGGGTTCCATAATTTTATTCCATAATGCGGCACTGCACACGCCTGAGGCACTGCCTATGATTATAGAAAGGCTTCAGGCGGACGGTTATAAAATTGTTCCTGTTTCTGAATTAATTTTAAAGGACAATTTTAAAATTGACAACACAGGTAAACAGATTTCAACACAAACATCTGCTAATTAAACTTGAAAATATCAGGAAAACTATAGACAAAAAATTTTCAATATGTTATACTAATTTGGTTATAATATTTGAAAATGATTTAAAGGTGATTAGATGTATATAATTGCAGGTCTTGGAAATCCGGGTAAAAATTATGTTAATACAAGACACAATATGGGTTTTGAAATTATTGATACTATTGCGTCAAAATTTAACATTAAAATGAACAAGGAAAAATTTAATGCGTTAATTGGCGAAGGAAATATTTCCGGAGAAAAAGTGCTGCTTGTCAAGCCTCAGACTTTTATGAATTTAAGCGGCGAAAGTATCAGAGAATTTTTAAATTGGTACAAAATTTCATCTGAAAATTTAATAGTAATTTATGATGATATTTCGATGCCTGTCGGAAAGCTCAGATTAAGACCAAAGGGAAGTGCGGGCGGTCATAATGGTATAAAAAGCATAATATATCAGACAGGCAGCGATGTCTTCCCGAGAATAAAGGTTGGTATCGGTGCTCCTCAAAATAAGGATTATGATTTAGCCGATTACGTTCTTGGTAAATTTTCCAAACAGGAGATTGATGTTTTAATTCCCGTGGCGGTTAAGGCAGCTGATGCTGTTGAGGCTATAATATCAAAAGGGATTGAAAAGGCTATGTCAGAGTTTAACTCAAGATAAAATTTAGAGAAACTATACTTGTGAGTGATTATAATATGATTTTTGAAAATCTACTTAGTTCAAGTGCTGAATTTGAGGAAATATATGATGCGGCAAAATCTTCAAAATTTCCGATAAGTATAAGCGGAATTTCAGATTCTGCCCGTGTTCATATTGCTTATTCCTTGTGCAGAAAACTAAATAAGAAGCTGCTTTTTGTAACATATTCAGAATCTAACGCAAAACGTCTGGCAGAAGATTGCGGCTTCTTTTTCAATAATAATACTATGGTTTATCCGGAGAGAGAGCTTTTGTTTTATGATATTGCTGCTGCAGCAAATGATATTAGAAAAACAAGGCTTTCTGTCGTTGATTCTGTTTTTTCAGGTAAAGACGTAAATATTGTTACAACAATTCAGGCACTCTTGAGTCCGACACTTGATGCGAAAAAATATAAAGAGAACATTATCTTTCTTGAAAACGGTGCTGACTATGACCTTGAAACACTTTCGGTTAAAATGACTGAATTCGGATATACCCGTGTTGATATGGTTGAGGGAAGAGGTCAGTTCAGCATTCGTGGCGGAATTTTTGACTATTTTCCATTTTGGAGTGACCTTGCTTACCGTGTTGAATTTTTTGATACGGAGATTGAAAGTATAAGAACCTTTGATGTTGAAAGTCAGCGTACTGTAAGTGAAATACAGGAGACTAAAATTACACCTGCGGTAGAAGAAATTATTGATTTGGAAATTAAAAACAAACTTTTAAGAAAGCTTGAGGATATTCAACTTAAAGCAAAACGCGAAAGTCTTGAAGATGATTTACAGGATAAAATCAGCAGTATACTTACAGAAGATATTGAACGCATAAGGGAAAATATATATTTCCCATCAATAGATAAATATATACCGTTTATGTATGATGAAGTGCCGACGCTTCTTGATTTTTTGGACGATGAATATATTATTTTCTTTGATGAACCAGACAAAATTAAAGAGACTATTACAGCTTTTGAAAACCGCTTTTCCGACAGTATAACAGATATGCTTGAAAGAGGGGTTGTTGTAAAAAGCAGTTATAAATATTTTAAAAGCTATAAATCTGCTGTTTCGGAAATCACAAAAAGATGTTTAGTATCTTTTTATCCGTTTTCACATACTGCATACGACTTAAAGCCTAAATACCTTGTTAATTTTACAGTGAAAAATATTTCCGGATTTAACGGAAAATTTGAGCTTTTATATGATGCTCTGAGATTTTATAAAAATAACAAATACAGAATTATTGTGCTTGCCGGCGGTGATGCCCGTGCACGCAATCTTGTTATGCAACTGGAGGATGAAGAAATTTATTCTTCTTACCAAGAAAACCTTGA
>JAZQLM010000232.1:0-2656 GCA_045542655.1 Clostridia bacterium
GAAAGCTTGAGTTTAAAAAATCACTTTCGGTATCTGTATGTAAAAGACGCTCCGGTTTAGACGAGCTTATCTATTATCTAATAGAAAACGGCGGCTGTATTCTCTCAAATGCTCAGATTAATGGGCTTCTTAAGAAAAGGCCGCAAAGCGGAAACCTTTCCGCTGTACTTTCAGAAATTGATTGTATTTGCTTCCAAAAAAGAAGGTTCATTATTATTAAAGACTTTCAAAGCTCAGATTTTGATTTTCTTAATGTAAAAAATGTAATACTTTCTGAAAAGGAAGCTGTAATAAACGATTTTTGTAACTGTAACAATAAAGGAAACGGAGGTAACAAAATGAATCAGGAAGAAATTCAGGCAATTGTGAGACAGGTTATATCCGGTATGAATTCAACCTCAGCTTCAAGTTCATTTTCAGGCGAAGTACCAAAAACAAGCCGTGCGGCAGTACTTACCGAGCTTGAAAAAATAGAGCTTAAGGAATATGCTATTCCGGAGCTCGGCGATGATGATATCCTCGTTAAAGTTGAAGGTTGCGGCATATGCGGAACAGATGCTCACGAATATAAACGTGATCCTTTCGGACTTATCCCTGTTGTTCTCGGTCACGAGGGTACAGGTGAGATTGTCAAGATGGGTAAGAATGTTAAAAAAGACAGTGCAGGAAAACCCCTTAATATAGGCGATAAAATAGTTACCTGTATGATATTCAAGGATAATCCCGACATTACAATGTTTGACCTTAATAAACAGAACGTCGGCGGTGCTGATGTTTACGGACTTTTACCGGACGATGATGTACATTTAAACGGTTGGTTTGCCGATTATCTTGTTGTAAGAGGCGGTTCTTCGATATTTAACGTATCTGACCTTGACCTTGACTCAAGAATACTTATAGAACCCTGTGCAGTTTTAATTCACGCAGTAGAAAGAGCTAAAACCACAGGAATACTTAAGTTCAACAGCAGAGTTGTTGTACAGGGCTGCGGACCTATCGGTCTTATCTGTATAGCAGTTCTCCGCACAATGGGTATTGAGAACATTGTAGCGGTTGACGGTGAAGAAAAGAGACTCAGCTTTGCAAAAGAAATGGGTGCAGGAAAAACCGTCAACTTTAAAGACCACAGCGGCATTGAAGCACTCTCAGGTGCGGTTGAAAATGCGTTCGGTGGCTACCTTGCAGATTTTGCTTTCCAGTGTACAGGCTCACCTGTTGCTCACAGCAATATCTACAAATTCATCAGAAACGGCGGCGGTCTCTGTGAGCTTGGCTTCTTTATCAACGGCGGTGATGCAACCATCAATCCGCACTTTGATATTTGTTCAAAAGAAATCACAACAGTTGGCTCATGGGTTTACACCTTAAGAGATTATGCAACTACTTTTGATTTCTTAAAGCGTGCAAATGCAATCGGACTTCCGATGAAAAAGCTTATTACTCACAAGTATCCGCTTTCGGAAATTAACGAAGCGTACAAAACAAACCTCAGAATGGAAGGTTTGAAAATCGCAATTATTAATGAATAATTTTTAGGAGGAATTTTAAAATGGCTATGGAAGCACTTGGTATGATAGAAACAAGAGGACTCACAGCAGCAGTTGAAGCTGCCGATGCAATGGTTAAGGCTGCGGAGGTTGTTTTAATCGGAACAGAGAAAATCGGTTCAGGTTTGGTAAGCGTTATGGTAAGAGGTGACGTTGGTGCCGTTAAGGCTGCAACAGAAGCCGGTGCAACAACTGCACAGCGTCTTGGCGAGCTTGTTGCTGTTCACGTTATTCCGAGACCTCACAGCGATGTTGAAAAGATTTTACCTAAGTTTTAATTCTTTGGTATAAACAATTTTTAAGGCGGTGAACACTTTGGCTGAAAAAACCAAACGTACATCAAAAAATACTGCCGCAAAACCGGCAGAAATAAAAGAAAATGATTTAATTTTAAATAAAGAAGAAATCAAGGAGGAAAAGAAAATGGCTTTAGAAGCATTAGGTATGGTTGAAACAAGAGGACTTGTAGCTGCAATCGAAGCTGCAGATGCAATGTTAAAGGCTGCTAACGTACAGCTTATCGGAACTGAGAAAATCGGTTCAGGCTTAGTAAGTGTTATGGTAAGAGGTGACGTTGGTGCTGTTAAGGCCGCTGTTGAAGCAGGTAATGCTAACGCTCAGCGTCTTGGCGAGGTTATCGCAACTCACGTTATTCCGAGACCTCACGGCGATGTTGAGAAAATTCTTCCGACTCTTAAATAATTATCGGACTTGAATTTTCTAAAAAACTATACCGGGGATGTTTAAAAATTAAACACCCCCGGTAAAAACTTTTATTAATTTTATAGAGGAATATTTTATGATTATCGGAAAAGTAATCGGAAGTGTTGTTTCCACAAGAAAAAACGAAAATCTTGTCGGAAGCAAATTTATGATTGTTGAGCCGCAAAGCGGTGATACGAACAACAAAATAGTTGCAGTCGACAATGTTGGTGCCGGTATCGGCGAACGTGTACTTGTAGCGTTCGGAAGTGCGGCAAGAATAGGCTGCGATAAAAAAACCGCACCGATTGATGCGGCTATTGTCGGTATTGTAGACGAAGACTGAACCTAAAGGGAGCTTAAGTAATGCAATTTAAAGAAACAGTTGACATTTTGAAAAAATACGG
>JAZQLM010000233.1:0-1502 GCA_045542655.1 Clostridia bacterium
TCCTGAAGTGCTTTCAGGTGCTGAGATATATTTTGATGATAATTCAAGTTCAACTGTTTCGGAGATATGTGCAAGATGCCGTAAGCTGAAAATGGAGAAGAATATAGGACTTGTAGTTATCGACTATATTCAGCTTATGACCTCAAACCGAAGAGACGGAAACCGTCAGCTCGAAATTTCGGAAATCTCACGAAGTCTGAAAATTCTTGCAAAGGACCTTGATATTCCCGTTATTGCACTTTCACAGCTTAACAGAAGCGTGGACAAGCGTGAAAACAAGGAGCCTGTTTTAAGTGACCTTCGTGAATCGGGTTCAATTGAGCAGGATGCAGATATGGTTATGTTTTTATACCGTGAGGGATACTACGACGAAAGTACAGAAGAGCCTAATAAGGTTAAGTGTATTTTTGCAAAGCACAGAAGCGGTGAACCGGGTGCGGAATATTTAACCTGGCTCGGTGAATATACAAAATTTTCCAATTGGAGTGGAATGCGTGAGCAATAGTCAAAAAATAACAGAGGACGTACTGAATTTAATTAAAAAGTATGAAATGACTGTGCCGGGGGACAAGGTGCTTGTAGCGGTGTCCGGCGGTGCAGATTCTGTTTGTCTGTTAAATATTTTATATGACCTCAAGGACAAGCTTGGGATAACGGTTTATGCCGCTCATCTTAATCATATGATAAGGGGTGAGGAAGCACAACGTGACGAGGCTTTTGTTTTAGAGCTTTGCAGTGTGATGGGAATAAAATGCTTTTTGAGGCACGTTGATGTACCGCATCTTGCAAAAGCGGAGGGGTTATCCCTTGAAGAAGCCGGAAGAAAGGCAAGATATGAATTTTTTGACAGCATAAAAAAGACTGAGGGCATTACGAAAATTGCAACGGCACATAATAAAAATGACCGTGCCGAGACGGTGCTTATGCGTATAATCAGAGGTACGGGAATTGACGGTCTCGGCGGTATTTCCTATAAAAGAGAAGATTCGGTTATAAGACCTATCCTTGATACTAAAAGAGAGGATATTGAAGAATATTTAAGGGAGAAAAATATTGACTTTTGCACCGATTCGACCAACAGTGACAATGAGTACACGAGAAACCGTGTGAGAAATGAGCTTATCCCATATTTAAGAGATAATTTCAATCCGAAAATTATAGATACACTTGTACGTTTTTCGGAAACAGCCTCGGAGGATGCGGAGTTTTTAAGCGGTTATGCCGAAAGACTTTGCGAGAGAATTAATAATCCGCTTCCGTCGCATAAGCCATATGCACTTTATATTGAAACGCTTATGCTTGTTGAAAATTCCATAAAGGCAAGGCTTATAAAAATTATGGCTAAAAAAGCGGCAGGGTGCGATTTGAAGCTTGAATATAAGCATATCGGTGAGGTTATTTCCCTGATTGAGAAAAGTACAGGTGCGGCGGCACAACTTCCTTTGAATGTGAGGGTGAGGAACGAATACGGCTGGCTGATATTTGAAAATACTGAGGAGAAG
>JAZQLM010000234.1:0-3571 GCA_045542655.1 Clostridia bacterium
TTTTGTTATTATTTTATTTTAAATATCAGCTATTTTAATAAGCAAAATTTTTACCGTTGTTCTAATGCCATTCCTATCAAACTATCACATAGTCTGCCGTAAACAACGGAATATTTAGTACATCCCCGTCAAATTTTAAATTTCCGAGAGAAAACCTTACTCTGATTTCAATCTTATCACCAAATAATTCTTTATATTTTTTTAAACTCTTGCTTTGAATATTAGTTTCCGCTTTCACTTCAACGGGAATAATATCATTTTCTCTTTGGATGATGAAATCAACTTCATACGGCGGGTTGTTTTTCGACCAATATCTCGGTGTGACATCAAATTGATTTACAAGTGCTTGTAATACATAATTCTCAATATACTCTACAAGACTTTCATCACCATTCGCAATAAGAAACTCCGTAAATGTCATAGAATTAATCTGCATAAAACTGACTTTACCTACTGGAAATGAGGATTTTGATTTTATGCTGCTTTTATACTGACAGCACTAATAATATCTTTCATTTTCATAATTTTTTGAATTTAAAACAAATTTCTGTCTATACTATATAAAAAAGTGATAAAGGCAGGTTAGCTTTATGACAGAGATAAACGGAAAAAGTGTATACAATGCGGTAGCTATGGGGAAGCTGCGTTTTCATAAAAAAAAGGAAAAATCCATAAAAAGGACACACATAAACGATGCCGAATCAGAAAAACAACGTTTTTTTGAGGCTGTAAGGGTGGCTGAAGCCGAGCTTGAAGACCTTTATAATAAGGCTCTTCAGGAGGTAGGTGAGGCAAATGCAGAAATTTTTAAAATTCACCAGATGATGCTTGAAGACGGAGATTATCAAGACAGCATTATAAACATAACCACCTCTCAGATGGTAAATGCCGAATATGCCGTAGCCAAAACCTCTGACATATTTTCTGCAACATTTGAAAATATGGATGATGAATATATGAAGGCAAGGGGTGCCGATGTTATCGACATATCAAACCGTATTTTAAAGGTTCTATGCAACGAATGTGAAGAAATTTCAAGCTTTTCCGAGCCATACATTATTGTTGCAGACGATTTAACGCCCAGCGAAACTGTTCAACTTGATAAAGATAAATTATTGGGAATTGTAACATTCAATGGTTCGCCCACTTCACATACAGCCATACTGGCAAGGACGATGAACATTCCGGCAATTATAAACACAGGAAAAATCGATGAACGCTTTGAGGGGGAAACTGCAATAATCGACGGTTTCAGCGGTACTTTATATATTACCCCGGACGAATATACCTATGAGGAATATAAACGCCGAAAAGCAATAGATGATGAGCATAACAAAATGCTTGAAAAATTAAAAGGCAGACCAAATGTTACAAAGAGCGGAAAGGAAATTTTAGTTTATGCAAACATCGGACGCCCCGAGGATGTTGCTTCGGTTATCTCAAACGATGCAGGCGGTATAGGCCTCTTCAGAAGCGAATTTTTATATCTTGAAGCCGACAACTATCCCACCGAAGACGAACAGTTCTTTGCCTATAAATCTGTCCTTGAAAAGATGGGAACAAAACGTGTTATAATACGTACACTTGACATTGGTGCAGATAAAAAAATAGATTATTTTAATCTTCCCGACGAGGAAAATCCCGCAATGGGCTATCGTGCAATCAGACTTTGCCTCAAAAATAAGGAAATGTTTAAAACCCAGCTTAGAGCCCTCTACCGTGCTTCTATATATGGAAAACTTGCAATAATGTTCCCTATGATTATTTCAAAAAAGGAAGTTCTGATGATAAAAGACCTGATAAAAGAGGTAAAGAATGACCTTGATAAAGATGGTATCGCATATAAGGATGACGTAGAAACGGGCATTATGATTGAAACACCTGCCGCCGCTATAATAAGTGACATTCTTGCAAAGGAAGTAGATTTTTTCAGTCTCGGAACAAACGACCTGACACAATATACACTTGCAACGGACCGTCAGAATAACTATATACAAAGCTACTACGATCCGCATCACGAAGCAGTCCTCAGACTTATTAAGCACACAACGGATAATGCACATAAAAACGGAATATGGATAGGAATTTGCGGCGAGCTCGCCTCAGACCTTACACTTACCGAAACTTTTATAGACTTCGGGATTGATGAGCTTTCCGTCTCTCCCTCCCTTGTCCTAAAACTGCGTGAAAAAATAATAAACATAAAATAAGTCCGAAAATCCGGACTTATTTTATGTTTATCTACTCTTCCTCATCCACATCAGGCATTTCCCAAGTGTAGTAAACGTTCTGAACATCGTCGTTATCTTCTAAAGCATCAATAAGCTTCTCCATCTTGCTAATATCATCGGAATTTGTAAGCTCTGTTGTTGTTTTTGGTACATAACTGATTTCCGCCTGTTCAAAGGTGTAGCCTTTTGTTTCAAAATATACTGTAAAAATTGACACGTATATCATAATTTAAATTAGAACTAAAACCATAGTTCAAGTGAAGTATATCATAACTAAATACAAATGTCAAGGCACCGTTAAATCATGAGTGAAAACAGGAATTGAGTTTTTTATTATATATTAAATTATGTATATAACTAATTACTCAATTCCTGTTTTCAAAATAATACTGATTCATATTATACATTTTAATCAGTTTAAATTCAAAAATTATTCAGCTTCTTCTATCGCTCTTTGATATTCTTTATTCAGTTCTTCATAGTCAATATCATTTAAAGAAACAGAATAAATTCCTTTAGCAAAACACTCTCGGCTCTTTATATGCAACAACCTATACACACTCCAAATCATAAAATAAACGTCATTGCCAGTAACAGCATTTTTATCTTCTGCACTATGCCATACTTGCGAAAGTTTCTGTGAGAAAAAACCATCATCAGCTCTTAACTCGCCGTCTGAAATATCGATTATTTCAGGAAACAGTTTTAAGGTATATTTAATTAAACTTTCTATATTTTTCATAGTTATTTCTCCTTCCTACAATATTCAACAATCACGGTTTAGTATCGTGTAAATATAAGCTTCAAAAATTTAACACTTTTCTCCCGTGATAGAAATCCCCTTTGATTTAAAATATTCTATTATACGATCGTCATATAGAGTAGTAAAAAGTATATGTTTACTATGATTAATATAAAAGTCACATATTCCATTATCATTAGAACGATTTTCAAAGTTCCTGTCTTTGAGATAAATTATTTTATATCTATATTCACCTTTAATTTTTAAGTCAATGCTAATGAGTCTGCCAAGATATATTTGTTCTTTGACAATATGTAATCCTGCTATTTGATTCGGTTTATAATATTTCTTTATTATGCTTTTATAGCACAATTTATCATTTTCTACTAATAAACCTTCGTTTCTACAAAGTAACCATAATACCGTAACAAGAATTGTAATTCCACAGGCTATTGCTAAAGATGAATTAAAAGTATTATCCTGTATTCCCAATATTATAAGTGCAATATCTGAAATCAAGGTAATAATCACAACAAGTTTTAAAGTATATTTATCCGCTTTTATAAATAAGTTCATATTTCCCCTCTTTTAACATTAT
>JAZQLM010000235.1:0-1565 GCA_045542655.1 Clostridia bacterium
GTATTTAAGGAAAGCTTTTCATCATCAAATGAGATTCTTTCTTACGTTAATTATTCAAATAAGTTTATTGACAATTCTGTAAATCATACACTTGAGCTTAAGGACTCCTATAAACACAACGGAAGAAAGTATAACCTTTTACAATGGTCAAGAAATAAGCTTGGCAGAATCCGTGATGATAAGAATTACTATGCCTGCGTTGATGCAATTGTAGGAACAGATGTATATACCTTTTACTTTACATCCTCTGTACCTTTCTCAAATTACGGAGGATATATGTACATTGTTGATTCCCTGGTAACCTTTACACCGACAGTTTCAAAGGATTTTGCTTATAACCAAGGGTACAAGGGAACGGATATTTCAAGGCTTAATGACAAAGCAAAAGAGACCTACACTAACCTTTTTAGTGATAATGCTTCCTTCAAAATGGGAATGTTTGCACCGGACAGATTCGGTGGATATAAAAGGATGGAAGAAATTGAAAAGCAGATAGGCTATAAATTCTGTGCATTTTTAGTATATACCGAATTTCTTGATATAGAATATTCCGATTATTCTGAATATATCCGCCGTGTAAACGAATATGTTTCTGCTGTAGAAGGAAACCTCCGCTATGCACAGGAGTCCGGCAGGGCTATTGAGCTTACATTACAGACTCCCCTTTCTAGGAAATATACTTCATCAAATATGATATATGAAATTCTGAACGGAGATTACGACAGCTTTATTTACACTTATGCAAATATGATTGCAAAGTATCCTGATGTTACAGTTCTTTTCAGACCGTTTAATGAAATGAATGGTGACTGGTGCAACTATTGTGCATATCATACCTCCCGTGACCCTCAAATTTATGTTGAACTTTACAAGTATCTTTACAAGATATTTGACGAAGCAGGTTGTGACAACACCATCTGGGTATGGAATCCAAATGAAAGAAGCTTCCCCAATTACAAGTGGAACAATGAGGTGCTCTATTACCCCGGTGACGAGTATGTTGACGTGTATGGCATTACCGGATACAATACGGGAACATATTACAAGGGCGAAACATGGAGAAGCTTTGATGAAATTTACTCCCCCATTTATAAAAGAGCATTGGAAATTAACGAAAAGCCAATGATGATTACTGAATTTGCTTGCTCGGCAATTGGCGGAGATAAAATTAAATGGATAGATGATATGTTTAAGGTTCTTCCCAAATACAACAAAATAAAAGTCGGTATTTGGTGGCACGCAACCGACTGGGATGGCGATAATCTGGCAAGGCCTTACTTTATAGACTCGCCGAGCGGTACTTTGAACGTATTTAACAAATATCTTAATTAGAGGTGATATTTATGGAAATACTATGGTTAATCCTTATTGTAGCATTAATTGTGCTTGAAATTGCTACTACACAGTTTATATGTATATGGTTTGCAGGCGGTGCTTTGGCAGCATTTATATGTGCGTTATTAAATTTAAACACAGCTGTTCAGACCGTTGCATTTGTTCTCGTTTCTGCCCTCCTCTTAGTTTTTACTAAAAAATTTGTAAATAAGCTGAAAGCTTTTCCCAAT
>JAZQLM010000236.1:0-8012 GCA_045542655.1 Clostridia bacterium
CTTTTGATAGCGAAAAAGACTACATATGAAGTGCTTGAGGCTCTTTTGTTTGAATTTGAATAAAATTTACGGAGGTTAATTACTTGAATATTGCGATAATTGCTGCTGCAGGAAGTGGTAGACGTATGAAATCCGATAAAAATAAACAATTTTTGCTTATCGGCAATATGCCTGTTCTTGCAAGAACACTTAAGGTATTTTCGATTTCAGAGCTTATTGACGGTATAGTTATAACTGCAAGGAAAGAAGATTTTGAAAGTATAAATAACCTCATAGATGAATATAAAATTGAAAAAGTATTAAGAATTACAGAGGGGGGCGAGACCAGACAGCAGTCTGTCTTTAATGCCCTTAAAGAAATTACCGATGCTTCATATGTGCTGATACACGACGGTGCAAGACCTTTTGTGGAGGAGAAGCTTATTTCTTCGCTGATTTTATCCGCAAGCTCTTTTGGTGCGGCAGCTCCCGGAATTATCCCAAAGGATACTGTATCTATAGTTGATGAAAACGGACAGTTTAAAGAGAGTATGGAAAGGTCGCAGCTTCGTAATATACAGACTCCGCAGGTGTTTGATACAGCACTTATTAAAGAGGCTCATAAAAGAGCCGCAAAGGATGGCAGACAATTTACGGATGATTGCTCTCTTTACCATTCCTACGGTGGACGTATAAGTATAATTGACGGAGACGAAAATAATATTAAGATTACTGTCTCTGAGGATGTTTCTCTTGCAGAGCTTATTTTGAAAAATAAAATCGGAGATTAACGCATATATTTAAAGAGGTGGTTTTGTGCGAATAGGTTTTGGGTACGATGTTCACGCATTTGAAAAAGACAGAAGGTTGATTTTGGGAGGAATTGAAATTCCTTACGAATATGGGCTTAAAGGTCATTCTGATGCCGATGTTTTGGTTCATTCGGTGATGGATGCACTTTTGGGTGCTGCGGCACTTGGTGATATAGGAAAGCATTTTCCTGATACTGACGATAAATATTTAGGGATTGACAGTATGATACTTCTTAAAGAGGTAAGAAATATCTTAGAAGAAAACGGATATAAGACGGGAAATATTGATGTGACGGTTGCGGCACAGGCACCTAAGCTCGCTCCGTTTATTGAAAAAATGCGTGAGAATATTGCAAAAACCCTCGGGATAAATATAAATCAGGTAAGTGTGAAGGCTACAACCACAGAAAAGCTTGGCTTTGAAGGACGAAAAGAGGGAATTTCCTCATATTGTGTGTGTACAATTTTACCTCTATAAAATTAACAAGAAAAATTTAAAAGGAAGAATTTGAGAGATATATGAATATATTTCCTTATAATTGCCCATAATCACCTTTGAAAGCACCTGAATAAGCTTGATTTATGGGCGGTTTTTTTGTATTATATCCATATTAGCACTCGAGTAAGATGAGTGCTAACACGGTAGGTTATTATTAACATATATATATTACAGGAGGTTATAAGAATGAACATTAAACCATTAGCTGACAGAGTAGTTATTAAAATGATTGAAGCTGAAGAGACCACAAAAAGCGGCATAGTTCTGCCCGGAGCGGCGAAAGAAAAACCGCAGGTTGCAGAGGTTGTTGCAGTAGGTCCCGGAGGCGTTGTTGACGGCAAGGAAGTTAAGATGGAGCTTTCAGTCGGAGATAAGGTTTTAATAAGCCAGTATGCAGGCACAAATGTAAAGCTTGACGGTCAGGAATACACAATTCTCCGTCAGGGTGACGTTCTTGCAAAAATTGAAGGTTAAATTTTATTGATTATCTGCTAAATTGCCCTTTGCAGATGTGATTGAGAATTAATTTAAGGGGCGGAAAGGTATTGATTATAATGGCAAAGGAAATATTATTCGGACAAGAAGCAAGACATGCACTTGAAAGAGGTGTAAATAAGCTTGCTGATACAGTTAAGGTTACACTTGGTCCAAAAGGAAGAAACGTAGTTTTAGATAAAAAATACGGTGCACCGCTTATTACAAATGATGGTGTTACAATAGCAAAGGAAGTTGAACTTGAGGATCCATTTGAAAATATGGGGGCTCAGCTTGTTAAAGAAGTTGCTACAAAGACAAATGATATAGCCGGTGACGGTACTACTACCGCTACACTTCTTGCACAGGCTCTTGTTCGTGAAGGTCTTAAGAATGTTGCTGCCGGTGCAAATCCTATGATTGTTAAAAAGGGTATTTCTGCAGCGGTTGAGGCGGCTGTTAAGGAAGTTGTAAAAAACAGTAAAAAGGTTGATGGAAAGCTTGATATTGCACGAGTTGCATCTGTTTCTGCTGCTGATCCGTTCATTGGTGAGCTTATCTCCGACGCAATGGAAAAGGTTACGAGTGACGGTGTAATTACCGTAGAAGAATCTAAAACTGCCGAGACATACTCTGAGGTTGTTGAGGGTATGCAGTTTGACAGAGGTTATATCACACCTTATATGGTTACTGATACAGATAAGATGGAAGCTGTTATTGATGATGCGTACATTCTTATCACCGATAAGAAAATTTCAAATATTCAGGAAATTCTTCCGCTTCTTGAACAGATTGTTCAGCAGGGCAAAAAGCTTCTTATTGTTGCAGAGGATATTGAGGGCGAAGCACTTTCTACAATTATCGTAAATAAGCTCCGTGGAACATTCACATGTGTTGGTGTTAAGGCACCGGGCTTTGGTGACAGAAGAAAGGCTATGCTTGAGGATATAGCAATCCTCACAGGTGGAACAGTTATCACAGAAGAACTCGGTCTTGACCTTAAGGAAGCAACTGTTGACCAGCTTGGACGTGCCCGTCAGGTTAAGGTTCAGAAAGAGAATACTATCATTGTTGACGGCTTCGGTGATGCTGATGAGATTAAGAACAGAATTAAGCAGATAAAGGCTCAGATTGAGGAGACAACATCTGAATTTGATAAAGAAAAGCTTCAGGAAAGACTTGCTAAGCTTTCAGGCGGTGTTGCTGTTATCAAGGTTGGTGCGGCTACAGAAATCGAAATGAAGGAAAAGAAGCTCAGAATTGAAGATGCTCTTGCAGCTACAAAAGCGGCTGTTGAAGAGGGTATAGTTGCCGGCGGCGGAACAGCATACATCAATGCACTTCCTGCTGTTGAAGCTCTTATGAACACACTTGAGGGCGATGAAAAAACCGGTGCAAAAATTGTTTTAAGAGCACTTGAAGAGCCTGTAAGACAGATTGCTTTCAATGCAGGAATTGAAGGTTCTGTTATAGTTAATAAGATTAAGTCAAGTGATGTAGGTGTTGGCTTTAATGCACTTACCGAAGAATATATGGATATGCTTTCAAACGGTATAGTTGATCCGACTAAGGTTACCCGTTCTGCACTTCAGAATGCGGCAAGTGTTGCTGCTATGGTTCTCACAACAGAGAGTGTAGTTGCAAATAAGCCTGATCCGGCAGCAGATGCTGCTGCTGCGGCTGCAATGGCAGGTGCCGGCGGCGGTATGTACTAAGATTAACATTTAAATCAAAACAAAACGGTCACCCGTATTTATGGGAGGCCGTTTTTCTTTTGGTTATTTGTTAATAGTTTAGGGAAACATTTAAAAAATTTCATACATAAGACTAAGCCTGCATATTTATATAGAAAAAATATAAGGGGGAATTTTTTTGGTTATACATACAGTCAGAGCTGGAGAAACCTTAAGAGGAATTGCCGGAAACTATGGAATTCCACTAAAGCTTTTACTTGAAATGAACGGACTTGTTGAAGCGGAAACTCTTGTTGTGGGACAAAATCTTCTCATACTTTTTCCTCAGGATGTACATATGGTAAGGCGTGGCGAAACGCTCTATTCCATAGCGGTAGATTACGGAACTACGGTAAAACAGCTTCTAAGGAACAATCCGCAGTATATAGGCTTTCCCTTTGTTGAGGAGGGCGACAATATTATACTTTCGTTTGATGAACCAAAATCGGGGGTAGTTGAAGTCAACGGATACGCATATCCATATGTTACTAGGGAAATTCTTAATACCTCGCTTCCGTATATGACATATCTTTCCCCCTTTACTTACGGCATAACTGCCGAGGGGGAGCTTGTTATGCTTAATGACGAGGGACTGTTAGAGGCGGCAAACGAATTTTCTGTTATGCCTCTTATGCACCTTTCAACTCTTACAAAAGAGGGGAATTTTTCAAATGAGCTTGCCTCACAAATTTTAAATTCTCCTGAAATACAGGAAAGACTTATTGAAGCAATAAAAAATACTATTATTCAAAAAGAGTATGGTGGCCTTGATATAGATTTTGAATTTGTTTTTCCTGATGATAGCCTTTTATATGCAGAGTTTGTGGAGAAACTGAGAAAAGAACTTTCAAGTCTGGGTAAATTGGTTTTCACGGCACTTGCTCCTAAAACATCGGATAATCAAAAGGGGACATTGTACGAGGGACATAACTATCAGCAGCTTGGAGCAGCTTCCGACGGAGTTCTATTAATGACATATGAATGGGGGTATACCTACGGTCCGGCGATGGCTGTGGCTCCTATAGGACCTGTCGAAAATGTTCTTAAATATGCACTGACTCATATTCCGCCTGAAAAAATCTTTCTCGGCATACCAAACTATGGGTATGACTGGACATTGCCTTATGTCAAGGGTGAGTCAAGGGCGAGGTCAATCTCAAATTCGGAGGCGGTAGATATTGCAAGGAGGTACGGTGCGGAAATTTTATTTGACGAGGTTTCTATGGCTCCGCATTTTAATTATACGGCAGAGGACGGAAAAGAGCACGAAGTTTGGTTTGAAGATGTGAAAAGTATTTATGCAAAATTTAATCTTATTAAAAATTATGGCTTAAGAGGTGCGGGGTATTGGAATCTTATGCGGCCGTTTCAGCAGAACTGGTCGCTCCTAAATGCAATGTTTAACATATACGGATTTTAAAAGTTTTACAGGGACTTGCACAAAATTTTGACTTCTGAATAAAATATATAAAGATATATTTTATTTGGGGGCTGTTATGTTAGAAATATTTGACTCTTTATTTAATTCGGTTGTTTTTCTTATATCCTATGTCTCGGGAAGCAATACATTTCCGAAACCGCTTCCAGAAAAAGAGGAAAAAGAGTACCTAAGAAAAATGAAAGAGGGGGATATTGAGGCGAGAAATAAGCTTATCGAACATAATTTAAGACTTGTTGCTCATATTGTAAAAAAGTATTCCCAATGCAGTGAGGACGGAGAGGAGCTTATTTCGATAGGAACAATAGGGCTTATAAAAGGAATTACGAGCTTTAATCCCGATAAAGGAACAAGACTTGCAACGTATGCTGCAAGATGTATCGAAAATGAGCTTTTAATGCTTATGCGTTCCAATAAAAAGAGTCAGAATGATATATCACTTAATGATCCTATCGGAACAGACAAGGAGGGCAATCAAATTTTACTTGTGGATATTATGAGCAGCGAAGAGGAGGTTGCCGACATAATAGAAATGAAGTCACAGGTTAAAAAACTGAGAGAGAACATACTCTCTGAGCTTGATGACAGAGAAAGGGCTATAATAGTAAGGCGTTACGGCTTGGACGGCAGAAAGGCCCTCACACAAAGGGAAATAGCCCAAAAACTTAATATTTCACGTTCGTACATATCAAGAATTGAGAAAAAAGCAGTTTCTAAGCTGAAAAAAGGAATTGTTGATTAGTAATGCCCCAAAAGTGGAAAAAACCGCTTTTGGGGTAGTATCTTCATTTTTCACAACACCTCCTTTGATTATATACTAGTTATATTTCTTTTATGTTTATTTTAAATATATTTGCTTAAAAAACTCGCCTGCATTTTTACAGACGAGCTTTTTTTTATTTAATTTTCTCTGCCTCAGAGAGCATATTCTCAATAAATATCCCATAACCCCTTATTGGATCATTTACGAAAACGTGCGTTACAGCTCCCACAATTTTACCGTTTTGAATTATTGGTGAACCTGACACGAGTGATGTCAATATGAGACAACAAATTTTTCTTGAAATAGAAAACGAAGGGTTTCAGAAAGTTCCTTTGTGTGTTTCCATTTTGGTTCTTCATTATAGAGGATGTGCCGTGCAAGCTCACCCGAACCAAACCATGTGGTCATAAGCAGACCTTCAATGTGACCTTTATCGTGCTTCTTTGCATATTCAATAAAATTTATTGCGTTTCGCATAACGTGCATTGGGCACACAAACATCCAGAGGTTTTCCTTGGCAAAAATGTCGACAGAAGAAAACTCTGTCTGATCCTCATAGTGCTAGTCACAAACAATGACGTCCTTTGAAACCATATTGATGGCACCAACTGTATTATTTTCCGACGCTTCACATTGATCAAAGCCAGTTTCTTCCGCATTCTGTAATTGTGTAATTGGGGACGTCATCAATTCGTTCGTCCCCAAATTTGTTAACCGAACATACATATAAGAATCTTACTGTATGTTCGGTTAACGTGTTAATGTGCATCTTTGGCTTTATCCGCTTCGGCTGCATTTTTGCGTGCCGCTTCCTTGTCCAGTTTCATTTCATCTACGGTCTTTGTATTAAGCCTTGCAGCACCTCTATATCCATCATTTGTGGCAATCAAATTGCCAGATGACAGTCTTTTCTTTGCTTCAGCAATAGCTTCTTTGTATTGAGGCAGCCACTTTTCTTCTGCAACCAGCATTTCATCTGCCATCTGCCAAACTTCAGCAGGATTGCATACTGCTCCTACTAAAGGATCCAAAAGTAAGGCTTGTTTAAGCAGCATTTCATCACCTCTAACAGCGGCTTCTACGGCAAGTCGCTGCACATTGATGGATTGGCAGCAAACAGCCGCACAGCCAAGGGGCAGGTCGCCAACCTTCGGAATGTTAATACCATTCGCATCAACATATCCCGGGACTTCCACAATAGCGTCGTCTGGAAGATTGGTAATGCATCCGTTATTTACCACATTAAAGTGCCCACGATATAACCTACCTGTTTCCAAGCCTTCAATAATCCATGAGCCATGTTCCTCACTGCGTTTGTCATAGTCAAAAGTGAATGGAGCTTCCTTCATCCAATTTGGAAAATCATACTCAAACCAGTTGCGCCCTTCCGTGCAAACCCTCAGGTATCCGCCTGTTTCGCCGTTTATCCATGAATCAAGGCTGATCCAATCCTTTATTTCATCCGGACGTTTTCTATACCATGCCAGATACTCCGACAAATGCCCGTTGGATTCTGTGCTATAATACCCAAAACGACGCAACATATCGATCCTTACTTTTTCGCTCTCAGCATACGTTTCATGTTTCTCAAATTGCTCCAGAAGATGACCGGTCATATCTTTGCCCTTATGCTTCACCTGTATATACCATGTTTGGTGATTGATGCCGGCACAAATGATGTCAACTTCCTTTTTATCAACACCCAAGACCTTGGCAATTTGCGTGTGTCCGCCCTGCACACCGTGGCATAGCCCAATGGTATTGACGCCACCGTATTTGTTTGCAGCCCAAGTAAGCATTGCGTTGGGATTTGCATAGTTTAGTAGAAGACAATCAGGATGTGCTACCTCTTTAATGTCCTTGCAAAAATCCAAAATTGCCGCAATTCCGCGCTGACCGTACATAATTCCGCCGGCGCAAAGGGTGTCACCAACGCATTGGTCAATACCATATTTCAAAGGTATGTCAACGTCTGATTCAAATGCCTCAATCCCGCCGATACGAACGCAATTTATAATATATTTTGCATCCCTGAAAGCTTCTTTTCGGTCAGTTGTAGCCAAAATCTTAGCACCCAAGCCGGCAGATTTGATGTCTCGTTCGCAAAGTTGTGTAATCATACTAAGGTTTCTCTCATCTATGTCCATGAAAGCAACATCAATATTTTGAAACTCGGGAACAGATAAAATGTCCGTCAGCAATTTGCGCGTAAAACCTATACTTCCTGCTCCTATAAATGCTATTTTAAATTTCATGTTTATCACCTCAAGTTTAATTATAAACGATTTATGGGTAAAATACGTTAAATATAATG
>JAZQLM010000237.1:0-2345 GCA_045542655.1 Clostridia bacterium
CACACACACTTTTTATATCAGGACCGAATACAGTCAGCACCATAGCTACTAAATGCTGAGTGTAAAACCAAAATCCCCCATACGGATTTTCCATACTTACAGGAGCGGTAACATGACCTCCGCAAATTTTTCCACCATGCAGCTTTACTACCTAAGCCATTTTTAATACATTTTCGGCATATTCAAGAGATGACGCACTGCAAAGAAGCGTACCGCTTTTTCCCGCAAGGGCTGTCATTTCTTCCGCCTCTTTTATATCGCAGGTAAAAGGCTTGTCAATCCATACCGGAATACCCTTTTCTATGTACTTTCTTGCATATTTTAAATGATTTGCACCATGTCTTGCCGTAACCATTATCGCATCTGCATTATCTAAAAAACAGTTGAAATCATCTGAATATACAGGGGCAAAACTAATATTTTTCATATTCTCAAGCCCCACTTCAAACCCCTCCTCATTAGGATCACCGTAAACACCAATAAGCTCAACATCTTCAAAAATTTTTTTGCCTTCCTTCGGTGCAAGTACCGAAGCAAAATGTCTTGAATGGCTGTTTTCAACACCTAATATTGCAAGTTTAATCATACATTTTCACCTTTCCGATTCATTGAATATTCAATTATTATACAACCGCCTTTTTAAAAAGTCAATTATTTTCACATATAAATTTAATTATATATTTTTTAGTTAAATTGGTGTTAAATTCTTCAAAAATTCTTCAAAATTCAGCTTTTTTTATCTTGATTTTCCAATATAAATGTACTATAATTTAATGTGGATTTTAATTCTAAGAAGGGAATAAAAATATTATGAGTACTTTATTATCAGTTTCAATTGCATTACTTGCCGGACTTCTAATGACAAGAGCATTCAAGCCGTTTAAGCTTCCGTCTGTAACTGCATACTTAATCGCCGGTGTTTTAATCGGACCGTACTGTATAGGCAGACTCGGTATTGAAGGTCTTGGTTTTGCTTCGGCTGATGCCGTAAGTAAGCTCTCACTTATTTCCGAGGTTGCCCTCGGCTTTATAGCATTTTCAATCGGAAGTGAATTCAGACTTTGCGACCTTAAAAAAACCGGCAAACAGGCATTTGTCATAGGTATTTTTCAGGCACTTGTCGCAACACTTTTTGTTGACCTTGCACTTCTTTTGGTGCATTTTATTATGCCTGACAAGCTTACAGTTCCCCAGCTTATTACACTGGGAGCAATAGCTACAGCAACTGCCCCTGCGGCAACACTTATGGTTGTGCGTCAGTACAAAGCAAAAGGTCCTCTTACAGACCTTCTTCTTCCCATAGTCGCTCTTGATGATGCTGTCGGTCTTATCGTTTTCGCCGTATCCTTTGGTATTGCAAAAACACTGGTTGTCGGCTCAATTGACCTTGTTTCGGTTATCATAAATCCAATTGTGGAAATTGCCTGCTCGCTTTTATTAGGTGCTGTTATGGGATGGTTTCTTACACAGCTTGAAAAAATGTTCAACTCAAATACAAACCGTCTTAATATGACAATAACCTTTGTATTTCTTACAGTTGCACTTTCTATGATGGACTTCCATATCGGACCTGTACATATCAGCTTTTCTTCACTCCTTGTATGTATGATGCTCGGAACAATATTTTGTAATATTTGTCCGCTTTCTCACGATTTGATGGAAAAATCCGATAAATGAACATCTCCGCTTTTTGCATTGTTCTTTGTTATAAGCGGTGCAGAGCTTGAACTTGGGGTATTTACTGATATTGCAATTGTAGTAATAGGTCTCATTTACATTCTTTTCCGTTCGTTTGGAAAGTATTTCGGAACATACGGAAGTGCAAAATTAACAAAATGTACTCCGCAAATCTGCAAATATCTCGGTATCACACTTCTTCCGCAGGCAGGTGTTGCCCTCGGTATGTGTACCACCGCAATGCAGCTTGGCGAGCAGGGTGCTTTAATCAGAAATATTACATTATTTGCAGTTTTAATTTATGAATTGATAGGTCCTCTTCTCACCAGACAGGCTCTTATGGCTGCCGGTGATATTAAACCTATGTCAGACGAGGTTAAAATGCGTAGACATCATAAACTTCAGATGGCAAAAGAAAATAGCGATAAATAAAAAAATGTATATATAAAAATGTGGTTGTAAAATTTTACAGCCACATTTTTATTAAACATATTACTATCTAAGCTTATCCGAAAGCTCTGCAAACTGCTCAATCGACAGTTTTTCCCCACGTATTCTTTCATCAAGCCCCATCTTCCCAAGTACTTCTGTTACCTTATTTTTATCTGCCGTAAGATATGGACTGTTGGAAAGTGCATTAACTAAAGTTTTTCTTCTTTGCCCGAATG
>JAZQLM010000238.1:0-10154 GCA_045542655.1 Clostridia bacterium
GCTTGTGGAAAAAATCAAGTTCAAGCTTATAAAAAAGAAGGCACTTCTTATAAGTGTGATATTTTTGTATATGGCGGTCCTGCTTGTGCTTTTCTTTACGGTAAAATACATTTCACCGAAAATATACAGAAATATTGAAGAGTTTACCGTGAATATTCCGAGTTATTACAAGGTTATAACCAATTTCCTTGCGGAAAACGAGATTTTTTCAAAATTTAATTCACTTGAAATCTTAAGTCAGAAAATAGCAGGTATGTTCAATGCCGAACAGCTCAATAAATATATAGGTATTATTTCGGGAATTGCAAACGGTTTTATAACACTTTTCCTTGCTATAATTCTTTCGATTTATATGATAACCGAAAAGAAAAATATATTTAATTTTTTTGATGTGTTTGCAAAACGGTTCTTTCCGGAAAAAACAAGAACTTTTATATATGTATACGGAAGAAAAACAATAAATCTGTTCTATTCGTATTTTACAGGACTTGCACTTGATGCTGTCCTTGTGGGGGTTGTATCTTCACTCTTTTTCTCGATATTTAAAGTTCCGTATGCTTTCCTGCTTGGACTTATGGTGGCGTTCGGTAATCTGATACCGTTCTTTGGGCCGATTGTGGCGAATGTGGTTATATTTATTATAACCGCAGTAACGGCAGGTCCTTTTAAAGCATTGTGGGTTATAGTGTTTCAGTTTGTGTTTGCTCAGATTGACGGAAATATCATTCAGCCGAAAATTATCAGTAATTCAACAGGCATAAGTCCTCTTTTGGTACTTGTTGCGGTGGTTATATTCGGTGACCTCTTCGGATTTGTCGGTATGATTGTCGGCGTTCCCGTGTGTGCCGTTATAAAAGAGCTTATTGTTGATTATGTAGATGACGGTAAACTGGAAGAAATTAACTGACAAGAAAAACATTTCTCTTAAATAAAAGCTTTGATTTTGGTGCTTTTGCACAAAAATCAAAGCTTTTTTTGTTGTGTTACAAAATTTTAACATAAATATTAAAAAAATTTAAAAAAACTATTGCAATCATAATAAAAGTATAGTAAAATACATTGTGTGGGGAAAAGTGGAACAAAATACCCATAAAATGTTATGAAGTGTACAAGAATTTGAAAAATCCTAAAAGGAGGCCGAAAAGGGTGCTGATAGGTGAATATTATCATAACCTTGATGTTAAGGGCAGAGTAAGTATTCCGTCAAAATTCAGAGATGATTTGGGCGGAAGCTTTGTGCTGTCCAGAGGTCTTGATGACTGTCTTTATATGCACTCGGCTGCCGAATGGGATAATTTTAAGGCTGAAATAGACGGGATGCACGGCAAGGAAGGAAGAATTGTAAAGAGATTTTTCTACAGCGGTGCGACCGAATGTGAGATTGATTCTCAGGGAAGAGTTGTTGTTCCGCCGCTTTTCAGGGAATTTGCAGGGCTTTCAAAAGAGGTTGTAATTGTGGGTGTTTCAACTCACGCAGAGCTTTGGGATAAAGAGAAGTGGGAAAAATACAAGGACAATTCCTCTTTTGACGGAGAACAGATTGCAAATATTATGGATGAAATCGGATTTTAGGACTAAAGCAGCAAAAGTCGCCTCGGAGGACTCTTTACAATGGAATTTAAACATATAACTGTATTGCTTGAAGAAAGCGTGAATATGCTTAATGTAAGACCTGATGGGATTTATGTTGACGGAACACTTGGAGGCGGAGGTCATTCGGAGCTGATTTTAAAAAGGCTTTCGGATGGAGGAAAGCTTATAGGGATTGACCGTGATATGACGGCAATCCAGGCCGCAAGCGAAAGGCTTAAGAAATACGGTGAAAGGTTTATTCCGGTACACGATAACTTTAAGAACGTAAAAAACATCTTAAAAAACCTTTGTATAGATAAAATAGATGGTGCGATACTTGATTTGGGAGTGTCGTCGCCTCAGCTTGATGACGGTGAGCGTGGATTCAGCTATCATAAGGATGCACGGCTTGATATGAGAATGAACCGTGAGGACAGGCTTTCTGCCTACGAGGTGGTAAACAGCTATACTACAGAGGATTTGAAAAGGATTATTTACGAATACGGGGAAGAACGCTATGCAGGTGCTATAGCGAGAAAAATAGCCGAAAGAAGAGAGGAAAAGCCGATTGAAACTACATTTGAGCTTTCGGAGATAATTAAATCAGCTTTCCCGAAAAATGAGAGGTTTAAGGACAAGCATCCTGCAAAAAGAACCTTTCAGGCTATAAGGATAGAGGTAAATGGGGAGCTTGAGCTTTTAAAGCCTGCAATAGAGGATTTTACAGAGGTGATTAAGCCGGAGGGGGTACTTTCGGTGATTACGTTTCACTCTCTTGAGGACAGAATTGTAAAGAATGAATTTTCAAGACTTTCATCGGGCTGTGAGTGTCCGAAGGATTTTCCTGTTTGTGTGTGTGGGAAGAAGCCTTTGGTAAAGCCTGTGAATAAAAAGCCAATTGTGGCAGACCAAGATGAGCTTGAAGAAAACACACGGGCACACAGTGCAAAATTAAGAGGAATAGTTAAGCTTTAAAAAAATAAATTACGGAAGGACTGGGTAAACCGAGATGTATGATTACATATCAAGTAACGCACGAAAAATGGATTATACACGGACGGAATATCAAAGAGACGTAAAAAAGTTAAGAGCTGTAGAAGAGAAGAAAGACAAAATTTCGGAGAACAGAAAAGATAGCGGTGTAAAACAGTCGCAGGCGGTGGCTACCATAAGAAAGATGTTCTTGGTAGCTGTTGGATTTATGCTTGCGTTTTTTGTGGTGCGTGGATATGTTGCAATAAACGAAGCGGATAACCGCATAAATGAGCTTTCTCACGATTTAAGAATGGTTCAGGCGGAAAATCAGGCAATTAAAGCTAAGATTGACAAGAGCGTTGACCTTAAAAATCTCCAGTCGATAGCCAACGAAAAGTTTGGTATGGTAAGACCTGAGAATTATCAGGTGTTTTATGTAAATCTTGATTCGGGAGATTATTCTGAGAATGTAGAAGATAAGAATTCCGAAAGTAATACAGGAAGCGTTGCTGTTGAAGGTGCTGCGGGTGTACTGATAAGCTCAGCTGATATGTTCAAATAAAAAACAGCATAAATATCGAGTGTTATAATATAATTATTAATGAGTATAAAAGCCGATAACATATTTAATCGTAATCAATGTTATTGGCTTTGTCAGTATAAAGGGGGAAATTTTATGCTGAGAAAAGAGAGTCATATAAAACAGAAAAAAAGAATTATACTTCTTTTTATTTTTTTTATTTGTGCCTGTACGGTATTGGTCGGCCGTCTTTTTTACTGGCAGGTTGTAAAAAGTGAGGAGCTTACCGCAAAAGCGAGAGAACAGCAGACAAGCGATAATCTTATAAGGCCCGCACGAGGTCTTATTTATGACAGGAATTTTAAAATTCTTGCAAATAATATGAGTGTTGAAACAATAAGTATATCTCCGAAGAATGTAAGGGATAATAAAAAACAGACGAAAGAGGAAATTGCAAAAAATATTGCAGAGTGTCTTTCGGTAGATGAAGAAACAGTACTGAAAAAAATCGAAAAGCAGTCTAGCTTTGAATATATAAAGCGAAAGGTTGAAAAAGAACAGGCGGATAAACTTAGGGAATATGTTAATAAATATTCCGTAGACGGAATAAAATTTTCGGAGGATACAAAAAGATACTATCCCTACAGTAATTTTGCTTCTCAGGTAATAGGCTTTGTTGGTGATGACAATAACGGTCTTGAGGGGATTGAAATGGTATATGACGATACCTTAAAGGGCGTTCCCGGAAGAATTGTCAGTGCAAACAAAATTTCGGGACTTGAGCTTCCCGATAACTACGAAAATTATGTTGAGGCACAGCCCGGAAAGAGTGTGGTGCTTACACTTGATGAAACGATACAGCACTTTGCTGAAAAGCATTTGGAGAATGCAAGGCTTGAGCATAAGCTTGAAGAGGGTGCGGCGTGTATTGTAATGGATGTAAAGACCGGTGAAATTCTTGCTATGGTTACAAAACCGGACTATGACCTTAATAAGCCGTTTGAAATAACTGCGGCAGTTGAGGAAAAGTATCCGGGGATAAATGATGAGCTTGCAAAGCTTGAGGGGGCTGAGTATAACCAGAGACTTACGGAAGCACTTATGTTCTTAAGAAGAAATAAAGCTGTGGTTGACTCCTATGAGCCGGGTTCGACGTTTAAGATTGCGGTTGCATCAATGGCACTTGAAGAAAGTGCGGTGGGACTTAATGACCATTTCTACTGCGGCGGCTCGATAAAGGTTGCCGACAGAAGAATAAGCTGTGCAAACAGAAACGGACACGGTGCTGAAACCTTTGTGCAGGGAGTTCAGAATTCCTGTAACCCTGTTTTTATTGAAGTCGGAAAAAGAGTTGGAAGAGAAAGATTTCTCAAATATTTAAAAGGCTTTGGCTTTCTTGATAAGACGGGAATTGAGCTTCCGGGCGAAACGTCGGGTATTTTCCATGCGGAAAGTAATTTTAAGGAAATAGACCTTGCGACCTCGTCCTTCGGACAGAGCTTTAATGTTACACCGCTCCAGATAGTGACAATGGCGGCGGCGGGTGCAAATGGCGGAAAAATGATGAAACCGCACCTTGTAAAGCAGCTTGTGGATGATGAACAGAATATAATAGAGGATTATAAGCCTACCTTTGTGAGACAGATTATTTCAGAGCAGACGAGCAAGACAATGTGTGAAATTCTTGAATCGGTTGTTTCAAAGGGCGGCGGTAAGAATGCGTACCTTGCAGGCTACCGTATAGCCGGAAAAACCGGAACAAGTGAGAAACAGCCCAGAGGTAACGGAAAATATGTTGCTTCCTTTGTTGGGTTTGCACCTGCTGATGATCCCCAGATTGTATGTCTTGTAATTCTTGACCAGCCTCCTGTTGGGGCAACATATTACGGCGGTCTTATTGCCGCTCCCGTGGTAAAGAATATTCTTGAAGAATCACTTTCCTATCTTGGGGTTGAACCTGAATACAAGCAGGATGAAATGGCATATCTTGATATAACTGTTCCGAGTATAACGGGAAAAAATAAATCTCAGGCAAAAACAGAGCTTGAGGCTCTTGGGCTTAAGGCGGTAATAAGAGGCAACGGCGATGTAATAACAGAACAGGTGCCTAAGGCATATTCAAAGCTATCGGTCAATTCAAAGGTTGTACTTTATACAGAGGGTGCTGCAAGTGAGAAAAATGTTACCGTGCCGAATGTTGTAGGCTGTACAGCTTCTGCGGCAAACAAGGGCATTACGGATTACGGTCTAAATGCAAGGATAAAGGGACTTGCAAATGTTTCGGGACTTGCGATTTGTTCTGCACAGTCACCTGCGGCAGGGACGGTTGTAGAGCCGGGAACGGTTGTTACTCTTGAATTTACATATTCCGAACTCAGGGATTAGAATTTATAAAAGGAATTGAAGTGTAATGAAACTTTGTGATATTATTAAAAATCTTGAAGTAAAAGAGATTATTGGAAGTGCCGATATAAATATTTCGGGTATAGCCTTTGACTCGTCAAAGGTAAAGCCGGGAAATGTGTTTGTCTGCATAAAGGGTTTTAAGACGGACGGACACAGCTTTGCAAGGGATGCCATAGATAAGGGTGCGGTTGCGATAATTGCAGAATATGTACCCGAGGATATTGCCTCAAATATAATACTTGTGGATAATTCAAGGCTTGCACTTGCAAAAATCTCGGCGGCATTTTATAACTATCCTTATAAAAATTTTAAACTAATAGGAATAACGGGAACAAACGGAAAGACAACAACGACATATCTTATAAAATCCGTGCTTGAAAACAAAGGCTATAAGGTGGGACTAATAGGCACAAATCAGAATATGGTGGGAAATCAGGTTATACCATCACATCATACAACGCCTGACTCTCTTGAATTAATGGAGCTGTTCAGAAAAATGGCTGACGAGGGAGCTGAATATGTGGTGATGGAGGTTTCGTCACATTCACTTGACCTTGACAGAGTTGCAGGCTGTGAGTTTTCTGTTGCGGCGATAACCAATGTTACACAGGACCATTTGGATTTTCACAAGACTATGGAGAATTATCTTGCGGCAAAGTCAAAGCTGTTTTCTATGTGTGAAAAGGGTGCATTAAATGCCGATGATAAATCCTGTGACTTTATAAAGGACAGAGCGACCTCTTCGTTATGTACCTACGGTGCGGATAACGCATCTGATATAAAGGCTGAAAATGTGGAGATGGACGGTAAGGGCGTATATTTTGATGTTGTGTATAACGGTAAGAAAGAGCATATCGAGCTTTTAATACCGGGTAAGTTTTCGGTTTATAATGCACTTACTGCTATAAGCTGTCTGCTTGCACTTGGGCTTTCTCTTGAAGAAATTGCAGAGGGACTCAAAGCGGCAAGAGGTGTAAAGGGCAGAATTGAAGTTGTACCGCTTAATACTGATTATACGGTTATTATTGATTATGCACATACTCCTGACGGACTTTTAAATATTATAAACACTATAAAAGGCTTCGCAAAGGGCAGGGTGGTTACGCTTTTTGGCTGCGGAGGAGACAGGGACAGAACAAAACGCCCTATAATGGGAGAAATAGCAGGAAGGCTTTCGGATTTTTGTATTGTGACAAGCGATAATCCGAGAACAGAAGAGCCTGCAGATATTATGAATGACATCTTGGAAGGAATTTCAAAGACGGATTGTGAATATACTGTTGTGGAAAACAGATTTGAAGCAATAGAGTATGCTCTTGACAATGCAAAAAAGGATGACGTTATACTTCTTGCGGGAAAAGGACACGAAACATATCAGATACTTAAAGAACGTACTATAGTTTTTGATGAAAGAGAAATAGTTTTAAAGCTTCTGCAGGATTCTGTGAGAAGCTAAGCCTGAAAAATCAAAAGGCTTTTTTGGAAGTTGATATAAAGGCAGTTTGAAAGGATTGTTATTATGGAATGGCGATTAAATCTCGGCAGAATAGCTGCTGCTCTTTCGGGTGAGCTTAAAAATGCCGATAAGGATGAGATAGTTAAAGACGTTTCAACCGACAGCAGAAATATCTCTGAGGGGTGTGTATTCTTTGCGTTAAAGGGCGAAAATACAGACGGTCACATATATGTGAAAAAGGCGATTGATAGCGGTGCGGTATGTGCTGTTGTAGAGGAAGGTGCTGATGTTCCTGAAAATATTCCTGTGATAAGGGTGTCAGATACCCTCGAAGCACTTGGCAGTCTTGCAAGACTTTACAGAGGCGAGTTTTCTGTTCCCTGTGTTGCGGTTACGGGGAGTGTTGGAAAAACAAGCACCAGAGATATGATACATTCTGTTTTAAGCCAGCAGTATTCTTCTCTTAAAACAGAAAAGAATTTTAATAACGAAATAGGACTTCCGCTTACTGTGTTTGGACTTAAAAGCGAACACGAAATGATGGTTCTCGAAATGGGAATGAGTGGTTTTGGCGAAATTTCAAGGCTTACGAAAATTGCTGTGCCGGATACAGCAGTAATTACAAATATAGGTCTTGCACATATAGAGCATCTCGGCTCACAAGAAAATATATTAAAGGCAAAGCTTGAAATAACGGAGGGACTTTCTGAGGACGGTGCGGTTATCTTAAACGGTGATGATCCGCTTCTTAGGACTGTCGGAGGAACGCTTCCTTATGAAACCTTGTATTACGGTATAGAAAATAAAAGCTGTGATTTAATTGCGGAAAATATAAAGAAATATTCAGAGGGAACAGATTTCACGGTAAAAATAGACGGCGAGCAGTATGAGGTGTCTGTAAAGGTTCCGGGCGTGCATCACGTTTATAATGCACTTGCGGCAATCTTAACGGGTATACGTTATAATGTTCCCGTAAAGAAGATAATTGAGGGAATTGCAAAATTTATTCCAAGTGGTATGAGACAGAATATAATCGGACTTGAGGATTATATTCTGATAAAGGATTGCTACAACGCATCCCCTGACTCTATGAAATCGGGACTTGAGGTGCTAAGCAGCGTACTCTCCGGCAAAAGGGAGAAAAAGTACAGAAGGGTTGCCGTGCTTGGAGATATGCTCGAGCTTGGCAAAATCGCAAAAGAGGAGCATGAAAAAATAGGCAGACTCATAATGAATTATGACGTTGACAGACTTATAACCGTGGGCGAAATGGCGGAGTTTATAGCTCAGAGTGCGATAAAGGAAGGCTTTCCTGCTTCAAATACATTTTCCTTTAAAACGAATGGAGACGTAATAGCTAATATATTCAGTATAATAGAGGAAGATGATATAATTTTATTCAAGGGTTCAAGAGGTATGAGGCTTGAAGAAATAGCTGATTATCTCATTAATAATCAAAAAGCAAAAGAAAAACAGTAGGTGATTTTAGATGATGGATTTTTTTGTTACACTTGCGGCGGCATTTATAATATCGGCGGTTGCGGGGATTTTTCTGATACCGCTTTTGCACAGGCTTAAATTCGGTCAGGAAATAAGAGACGAGGGCCCGAAATGGCATAAGAAAAAATCGGGAACACCGACAATGGGCGGTTTTATCTTTATTATTGCATTTTTACTCGTTGTCCTGTTTTATCCTTTGTTATCGGGGAATAAGGATGGGGTTAAAGAACTTTCGTTTATGGCACTTTCTGCACTTTCCTTCGGTGCTATCGGCTTCCTCGACGATTACATAAAGGTTATATTAAAGAGAAATCTGGGACTTACAGCCGCTCAGAAATTTAGCCTTCAGGTGCTTGTGTCTGTTGTGTTTGTGGCATTAATGGCAGGCTTTGGTGTAATAGATATGAGGGTTATGATACCCTTTACGGGGAATTATGTAAATATCGGCTATCTGATACTGCCGCTTGATGTGATTGTGATGCTTGCAACGGTAAACAGCGTCAATCTTACCGATGGTCTGGACGGACTTGCGGCAACTGTTACGGTAATTGTAGCTTTGTTTTTTGCCTTTGCGGCAAGGAAGGTGTCGGACAATGCGGTTTTAATCATAAGTGCGGCTGTATGCGGAGGTCTTTTAGGCTTCCTTATTTACAACAAATATCCTGCACGGGTATTTATGGGAGATACAGGCTCTCTCTTTTTGGGCGGTCTGCTTGCTTCGGTTGCGGTATATATGAGAAATCCGTTTATTCTTTTAATAGTGGGATTTGTTTATGTTGCGGAATCTCTTTCGGTAATAATTCAGGTTGCATGTTTTAAGAAGACAGGAAAGCGAATATTTAAAATGAGTCCGATACATCATCATTTTGAGATGTGCGGCTACAGCGAGAAAAAAATTGTATTTATTTTTTCGGCAGTTACAGTGCTGCTTTGTGTAATAGGATATTTCGGAATTTAACTTAAATAAAAAAGGAGCGGTCACAGTTGAAGGTGAAGGTGCAAAGAGGGGAGCTTAAAAAACTGAAAAATAATCTGACGGGAATTGATTTTAAATTCCTTGTTATGGTGTATGCCCTTCTTGCTTTTGGGCTTATAATGGTTCTGAGTGCAAGCAGTCCCATTGCATATGCAAGTAAAAGCACAAATTATGACAGCTTTTTCTACTTTAAAAAACAGCTCCTGTGGGCGGTAATAGGGACTGTAGGGCTTGTGTTTATGGCGAATTTTGACTACCGGAGACTGAAAAAATACGCCTGGTGGGCATATGCCGGAAATATTTTTATATTACTTTTTGTTCTTGTTGCAGGAAAGTCGGTAAACGGTGCAAAAAGATGGCTTCAGATTGGCGGTTTCAGTTTTCAGCCGACAGAGTTCAGTAAGATACTTGTAATAGTATTTTATGCTTATCTCTTGTCTGAAACCTATAAAAAGGTCGGAAAGCTGAGGGTACTTTTTATTTATGGAGCCTTGCTCGGGGTGGTTGCGGCACTTATTATGCTTCAGCCGCATATGAGCTGTACCATACTTATTGTGGCAAGCGTTGCGATAATGCTTTTTGTTGCAGGAATGAAATGGAGTCACATATCCGTTATAGGAATACTCGGCTTTGCAGGAGCTTTTGTCCTTGCAATGACATCGGAATACAGAAGAGCGAGAATGCTAACATTCCTTGAACCGTTCAAGGATATACAAGGGGACGGCTGGCAGATTGTTCAGTCACTTTAT
>JAZQLM010000239.1:0-20797 GCA_045542655.1 Clostridia bacterium
TGAAACAGCAACTGATATAAAATCAATCTATTTTGAATTTGGTAACTGTAATGACATAATTTATTTTGACGATATAGAGGTAATAGGTTTTAATGATTATTCAGCAATAGAAGAGCCTTCATACGAAGTAATTTCAACTACAACTGATGGAGCGGAAGTTACAGCTCTTGCAGATGCGAAAGGCAAAACACTTGAAATTTCAATTGAAAAAACAGGTGATTTTGAAGTTATCGGTGCTATTTATGATGGAAGCAAGCTAATTTGTGCAGATGTTTTAGATAATGGTAAAGTAAGTCTTGATGTGCCGCAAGATGCAGACACAAAGCCTTATACAACAAAGATTTTTGCATGGGATAGCCTTGAAGTTCTTAGTCCGATTTTTGATGCAAGACCTATTTTTAAATAATAAAAGCATATTTATTAAGATTGATTTAACTTGAATAAATCATCCGGCTGAGCATATAAGCATACTCAGCCGGATGATAACAAAAATATTGGAATATTAAGAGGGAAATAATATGAAAAAATTTCTCATATATTTGATAGCATTTTTGATGCTGTTTACTACAAATTTAGTTATAGCAGATGCGGAAGAATATAAGGCGGTTGTGTATGTAAGCACAAACGGAAATGATTCTTCTGACGGATTAACTCCTGAAACAGCGGTAAAAACTATAGCGAAAGCTACGGAAATTATGCGTACCCTTAAAACAAAAGATGAAACAGGGGTAATATATATTGATGGTGGAATTTACCGTTCTTCGGAAGCTGTTGTCTTAACAGAGGCAGACAGTAATCTTACAATTAAGAATTTTGAAAATAATCCGGTTGAAATCTATGGTTCGGTTTCACTTTCCGAAACGGATTTTACAACCGTTACAGATAGAAATATTTTAAGCCGTATACCTAAAGAGGCGTGGGGTAAGGTAAAATATACGGATATAACAGATATATGCAGTAATCTTATAAGCTATCCTGACGATAGTGAACCATTTGAAGGGACAACAGGGTATTATGAGCTTTATAGCGGAGAAAAAAGACAAACCCTTGCACGTTGGCCTAATAATACAACGGATACGGTTAAAGCTGTTGAAAATGAATTAGTCCTTACGGTTGAAAATTCCGAAAGGGCAAAAAGATGGATAAATGCCGAAAAACCTATTTTGCAGGGCTATTTGGGGGCAGGATACTATTACAGATGTAATGTTTCATCAAGCTATATATATCCCGAAACCGGAAAGATAAAGCTTTCCCGGTATCCGTATTATCAGGCACAGAAAGATAAAGAATATTTTATTTATAATTTAATTGAAGAGCTTGATGCACCGAGTGAGTGGTTTGTTGAAAAAAGAGATGGAAAAACAATTCTTTATTATTATCCGTCCGAAGCAGAAGAACTTGAATTTGCAATTAATACAAATGGCGGTATAATAATAAACGGTGCTTCAAATATCACAATTGAAAATATTGATTTTTCATATTTTGCTGCATCAGCCATATATGCTGAAGAATGTGATAACATAACCGTGAAAAACTGTGATATAACCCATATGTCGAGAAACGCGATTGAAATAAAAACATCAAAAAACTGTACGATTGAAGACTGTGAACTTGCAAATCTTGGCGGAAGCGGAATTCTTTTGAGCGGTGGAAACTCGATGACACTGGAAAAGGGGAATAACAGGGTATATAATTGTAAAATACATTCCGCAGGATATACCTACTGTGCACATAATCCAAGCGGTGTGTTAGTGCAGGGCTGCGGAAATATTGTGGAGAATAGTGACTTTTTCGATTTAACTAATTCCGCTCTTATTCTTGAAGGTTCTCTTCATAGAATATCAGAAAATGATATACACAACGTTATCACTATACAAAACGATGCCGGTGCTATATATTTGGGAATGGGACTTTTAAACTTCGGCAGTGTGATTGAAAATAATTATATTCACGATGTGGGAAATGGAAATAGCGAGTGTATTGCAATATATATTGATGACTGTAGTCATGGTGTAACAGTGTCGGGAAATGTAATTGAAAAAGTAGGAAGAGGAATGTTGTTTGGAGGCGGAAGAAACAACACGATAAAAAACAATATTTTGATAAACGAAAGTATTTATTATGATGTAAGAGGTACAACGTCAGGCTGGGCACACGCTGTTTGGGATGTTGGCGGTAACTATGACAGAGAGCTTGCATATCTTGAAGAAAATGCTGAGTATGATGAAGAGAAAATTATTGCGGTATATCCGGGGTTTAAAGAAATTGTTAAAGACATAAGAAAACGCAGGGAAAATTCTTCTTATGATTCGGGAATACCGAAAAATGTTGTGATTGCAAATAATGTACACATAAAATATGATGAAAAAGCAGAATCGTTTTTAACTCCGTATGAGCTTTTCGGTGGACTTATAAAAAGATTCGGAAATGCTGACGAGTCCAACAATTTTAGTATAAGGGATTACAAAGCAGGCTTTGCGGATTATATAAATAAAGATTATACAATAAAGGATGATTCGCCTATATTAAAGGCACTTCCCAAATTTGAAAGAAATGAATTTTCAAAAATCGGTGCAGAAAATGGTGAGTATAAAACGGTACTGCTGCCCGATAAACTTTCGGCTTCTGCTGTTATTTCAATGGGGAACATAGCCGAAATTAAGCCGTCATATGGAATGAAGAATGTTTACACCTCAGAAAAGATTGAAATTACACTTTCTGAGGCTAAGGAAAGTTATGAATTAAGTATTTATGCTGGAAATGAAAAGCTTGAAGCTGACTCATATACCGTAACCATAGACGGACTGAATATGGTTATAGCTTTTAAAGAGGCCATGCTTCCTGAGTGTATATATCAGATAGAGCTTGATGGTGCGTTTTCATATTTTGAGACGGGAAGTTATCTTCTTAATAAGGTAATAGAATACAATTTTGATGATAAAATTCCTGAAGTTAAATCGGGTTACTCGCCCTCAGGATCTTATGCAAAGATTGTTAATGATGGAATAAGTGGATCAAATGTACTTGAAATCAATTTTCCTAACGGTGAGGGCAAATATGCTGTGAATTTAGCATCAGAGGCACTTAAATATGATCACATTATTCTAAAATACAAACTTCGTATAGATGGTTACGGAATGTATTGCAGAAACGTACCTCAGTTTACTTCTTCAGACGAAAAATCAGTGGCGAATATAAATAGCTTCGCCGGATATCTGACATTAAAGACTGCTGAAGGCAAGCTTGATATGAGACCGGAGCTTGAAGCATACAGAAAAAAATATTTAAACTATCAAATGGAGATTGATTTTAAGAATGGCATTGTTTCAACAAGAAAACATTTAGAGGATGCTTCACAGGGGACGATAAGCGGTAGTTTTGAAAATATAAATGCTAAAGATTTGTACAGTCTGACATTTATCGGTGAGAGCGGGTTACAATGTACTGTATGGATTGATGATTTAGTGATTGAATGTTATAGTTTAACAAATCAACAATAATGCTCAATATAATAGATAAATAATTTGGAGGTAAGGACAATGAAACAGAAACGCATATTGACATTTTTACTTGCAGTTGTAATGACATTAGGCTCATTTGCCGGAGCTTCGGCAGAGGAGAATGTGGCACAGGTACAAGAGGATAAAATTCAGCTGTTTGTATCGCCTGATGGTGATGATGGGGCGGCAGGAACTCTTGAAGAGCCGCTTGCAACTTTAGAGGGTGCACGAAACAAAGTTGCACAGGTTAAGGGAACAAAGCCTGTTGAGGTTAATTTCCTTGAGGGTGATTACCGGTTTACAGAAACAGTAGAGTTTACAAAAAAGGATTCGGGAACACAAAGCGGTCCCATAACCTATAAGGCATATAATGGAGCTAAGGTAAGATTCTTAGGGAGTGCAAAAATTGATGAAAAACAAATTCATGTAATAAAAGATCAGAAAATTTTAAATCGTATGGCTCCCGAAGCTTATGGAAAGGTAGGGCTTATAGACCTTGGAGCTCAGAATATAAATAGTTTTACTCTTCCGGATACTACATTTAGTGCGACAGATGATTTCGTTTCTTTATATGACGGCGGTTCTAAAATTTACATAGACGGAAAAGAGGAGCTTGTGGCAACATATCCCAATAACTATGATGAAATGACAATAGCAGAGGGATATAATGATTTAGGTGTGTATAAGGAAGCAACCTGGACAGTGGGTGTGGATATAAAAGACAGAATTGCACGTTGGGAAGGTGCTCAAAATGCCTTTGTAAGAGGAAGATTCATTCATGGTTACCGCCACGAAATAAACTCTGTAAAGGAATTTAATGCAAAAGATAGAACCATAACTTGTAATACAACAAGAACAGGTGCGGGCAAAGGGGATCCATATCAGGTTTATAATCTCTATGAGGAAATAGATATTCCGGGTGAGTTTTATATTGATACGAAAAAAAATCAGCTTTATTACTATCCTTCAAAAAATCTTGAAGGGGCAGAGCTTAGTGTTTCAGTAATTCCTGATGGTATCCATATAACAGGTTCACAATATCTGAATTTTGAAGGAATTTCTTTTGAAGAATTTACCCGTTATGGAATGGATATTTCAAAGTCTGACCATATAAATGTTTTAAGCTGTACTTTTAAAAATATCGGTAATACAGGTGTCAGAATGATGACTACGATAAAAAGTACAGTTCAAGGATGCGATGTGAGCTACACAGGAAGATTCGGAATAGTAATGGCAAATTGCGGCGATTATGAAACTTTGGAGCCTTCTGAAAATCTTATTTCAAATAACAGCTTGTTCTTTTGCGGAACTGTTTGCTGGGTTTCAAGAGCTGTTGTCGTAACAGGTGTAGGAATTACAATGAGAAATAACCTTATCGGACGATGCAGCGGTACGGGAATTTTAACCTATGGTAACGATAATAAGATTTTATATAACGAAATGTATGATATGGGTTACGCCTGTGATGACGGCGGTGCCTTATATGTCGGCGGTGATGCTACGGATCGTGGAAATGAAATTGCATATAACTTTATTAACGGAGCACGTTCAAAGGGCAGTGCTTACTATGGAATTTATGTCGATGATATGAGATCGGGATACAATGTTCATCATAATGTTGTAAAGGACAGTACCATGGGATTCCTTTTTGGCGGCGGACGTGACAATATTATGACAAACAATATTGTTATAGATTGTGTAAATCCTATAAAATACGATAATCGTGGTCTTACATGGGCGGCAGGATCTATGCCCGGTTATGCAAGTGATGCAAGTAATACAGTTTCAAACTTTCCTGTTTATAAAAAGTATGAACATCTTGAAAACTATGCCAATGATGAGCCGGGAATACCAAAATATGTTACTATAAAGGATAATATGTTCTATAACTGTTCATCACTTGTTAATATAGCAAATGAGGTTAAAGAATACGGTACATATGAAAATAATGAACATTTAAACAATGCAGAATTTGTTGATCCTGAAAGCAATAATTATGAAATTCAGGCTGGAGGCAAAGCAGCAAAGCAGTTCCCCGGACTTCTTGAAATAGATTTTTCAAAAATAGGTCTTATGCGTGATGAATACAGGCGCAACATTGAACCGATGGAAATGAGTACTTTCAGACTTTTAGAGCCTGCCAACGGAACAAAAGGAATAACAAACAAAGAGACAATTTTCCGTTGGACACGTGCAGACGGAGCAAGCAGGTATATAATCGAGATAGCAGAGGATAAGGAATTTACGCGTATTGTATATACAAATATCGCAAGAGAGGAACAGGTTACCGTAAAGGGGCTTCCAACAGGACTTAAAACATTATATTGGCGTGTAAAAGCAGTAAATAACAGCAGACAATTGCTTAATGAATCATATTCCCCTACATATGTTATGCAGTCTGCTCAGTATGATACACTTTCCACAGCTTCAATTAAAAAGAGAATTAAAACAGCAAAGACTATGCTTGATGGAATAGTAGAGGGCAAGGAAAGCTGTCAGTTTGCTCCGGGTTCAAAGGCTTTATTGCAAGGATATATAGAAGCGGCAGAAACGGTTGCGAATGATAAAACTACAACTCAGAATAATATTGATTTGGCTGACGGAAATCTTCGTGCGGCAATCGAGGGTATAATAAAGGCTCAGTCCTTTGGGTATAACGGAATTGAAAATATGTTGCAGTCTCCGGAGGATTGGGTGTCAGAAGCAGGTATTGTAGAACGTGATGGAACAAATGGAATTATAAACCGTGTATCTTATGCTACATTTAAGGATAAAGCACCGATTGACTCAGTACAATGCTTTAAATTTAAAATTAAGGGCTTCAACGGTTCATGGATGGTAATGGGTTTAAATCAGGAAAATGTAGGTAGGATTTGGGAAGGCGCTCCTGCATACTATATGTGTATTACCGGTTCGGCAGTAGAATATCAGAAAACCAGCAGGGGTGTTGTACAAAGTATTCCTAACACATATTTTGGAGAAGAAAAGTGGCACGAAATTCAGGCAGGTGTAATTGAATGTGCCGGAGGTGCACGTATTATATTCTCAGTTGACGGTCAGCTTTTATACGACGTTCTGGATATGGAAAATGTTGAAACCTTAGACGGATATTTCTCACTCGGTGCAAGAAACGCAGATAACTATATGGCACTTGCTCCTGCTGAAGAGGTTCCTGCTGATTATGTAGGAACATTAGAAGCAGCGGAGGAACAAATTGAGCTTTTAAAAAGTGTATATGCACCTACAGGTGGTGTGATAGCTTCTGCAAAGACAAAGGAATATAACCTCAGTGAATTACTAAAGGATAGCGGAGATATAGATGAAGCATATTCGACAGAAAAAACAGATTCTAATCTTACCATTAATTTCCGAGGCTCAATTAATCCTCAGGGTGGTGAACGTTCAATTGCGTTCAGAAAATCAGAGGCTGATTTAAGCTATGCAGACGGTGCAAATGGCTATGAGCTTGTTATAAAGGATGATAAGCTTATGATTAAGAAATACAGAAACGGTACTTTTGAATATATGAATATAACGAAAAAATCCATAGGTACAGGGGTTCACGATTTCAGCATAACCGCTTCTAATTCGGTATCGTATACAAATATAAAGGTTTCTGTTGATGGCACGGTAGTTATAGACTTAAATGATATTAACGGCATTAATGCAAAAGGCTATGTTGGTGTATATGGTAGCGGAAGTATGAACATAGAATAATTGACTTAAACGGTTTTAGGAGGGAAAAGATTATGAAAAAAATTAAAATAGGAATCATAGGTTGCGGCGGAATTGCAAATGGAAAACATATGCCTTCTCTTAAGAAGCTTGACAATGTAGAAATGGTTGCTTTTTGTGATATTATAGAGGAAAGAGCTCAGAAGGCGGCAGAAGAATACGGGGCAGAGGGTGCAAAGGTTTACACCGATTATAAAGAACTTTTAAAGGATGAAACAATTGATGTTATACACGTTTGTACACCCAATCGTTCACATAGCTTTATAACAGTTGATTCTTTAGAAGCCGGAAAACATGTTATGTGTGAAAAACCTATGGCAAAAACCTATGCCGAAGCAAAAGAAATGCTTGAAGCAGCAAAAAGAACGGGTAAAAAGCTTACAATAGGATATCAGATAAGAAATACAGCAGAGGCTGAATATGTTAAAGCAGCGTGTGATAACGGGGAGCTTGGCGAAATTTATTTCGCCAAGGCACATGCAATAAGAAGAAGGGCTGTTCCCACATGGGGGGTATTTCTTAATGAAGAAGAACAGGGCGGCGGTCCACTTATTGATATAGGAACTCATGCACTTGATATAACTCTTTGGACAATGAATAATTATAAACCTAAAATGGTAGTTGGTAAAACTTACAGAAAGCTTGCTGACCAGACAGAAACAGCAAATATATGGGGTGACTGGAATCCTGAAGAATATACGGTTGAGGACTCGGCTTTCGGATTTATAGAAATGGAAAATGGTGCAACTATTGTTTTAGAGAGTAGTTGGGCGCTTAATACACTTGATGTTAAAGAAGCAAAATGTACCCTTTGCGGAACAAAGGGCGGTGCTGATATGGATGACGGTGTTCGTATAAACGGTGTAAAACACGGCAAGATGTATACAGAAAAACCTGAGCTTGGTGCCGGCGGCGTGGCATTTTATGATGGTATTTCGGCATCTCCGTCTGATGTTGAGGCAAAACGCTGGATTGACAGTATTATAAATGATACAGATCCTGTGGTTCTTCCTGAACAGGCAATAGTTGTAACACAAATTCTTGAGGCTATTTATGAATCATCAAAAACAGGAAAACCTGTTTATTTTGGTTAGTATTTCAAAACAAAAAATGATAAAAAGGAGGAACAAAATGAAAGGATATAAACTTTTGTCAGTAATTCTCAGTGCAGTTGTATTTTGTTCGGGAGCTACGGCAGGTGCAGTAGTATATGAAAATGAAAAGGTTGACATTTTTGCAGGAACTGTTGAAATCAGCGGAAGGCTTGATACCTTTAATTCAGAAAAGGTGCTTCTTACAACGGCTACACTTAAAGATTCAAATTTCAGCAAGGATGACATAATTTATAATAACGAGGAGAGTGTGGGCAAAGACGGCAGCTTTAATATAAAATTCGGTGTTGATAACAAAACGATTAAGTCAGGTACATACCTTTTATATTTATCGGGGGAAGGTATGGAAAATATAAATACGCCCTTTGAAATAGTTTATTATACACCTGATTATTTAAAAGAGCTTTTGAAAAATGAAGCCAGTTTGCTTCCGGAAAATGTAAACAAGGAACAAGTAGAGAGCTTTCTTGAGACTAATGATGTGAAATTCAGGTTAGATAAATTTTCTCCTTATTCAGCAGTTGAAAAAGCAACAGTAGCAGAAGCTGTTGCGGCAGAAATTAAGAACAATTCTGATATAGTGGACAATGTGGAAAATTTTATTGAATGTATTCAGAAAACAGCATTTGTAATTGCGGCAAATCAAAGTAAAACTAATGCAATTCTTGAGAGTGCAACTGAGTTTTGCATTGACCTTTCGGAATATGATGAAACAGCCGGCATAAATTGTACAGAAATATTTAAAGATGAGCTTACCGATAAGGGCAGAGAAAATATTATCTCAAAAGTAATTGGAAAAGACTTCAAAAATATAGAAGAATGGTATGATACATTTTCTGAAAATTGTTTTGTAAATGTTATATCAAATAATAATGCACTTGGATATGCGTATGTGAACGAATATCTTGAGGGGAATAAATTCGGGGTTGATACTTCCGAGTATGAAGAGCTTGGCGATAGAACAGGTACAGCTGATAGATATATAGTTGCAAATGCAGACAGAATTATTGATATAGAAAGTCTTAAAACCATACTTGACGAAGCTGTTGAAAAGGCCGGAAAAGATGAAAATTCCGGCGGCGGTTCGCCAGGTGGCGGCGGAGGTGGCAGTAGCGGTGGCTTTGTAAGTCCTATAGTCAGCCCCGGCTCATCTTCGGGTATTGTACCTTCTGCTTCACAGGCAGCAAGCGGAAAATTTTCGGATTTGGAAAGTGTGCCGTGGGCAGTTGAGGCGATTTCTGCTCTTGCGGAAAAAAATATTTTAAACGGCAGAGGCAACGGAACATTTGATCCCGATGGAAATGTTACCAGAGAAGAATTTGCAAAGCTTGTTGTAAATATGTTTAATATTTCAGCTCCGGAAGAAATTGTTACAGAATTTACAGATACTGTATCGGGCGAATGGTATGAAGAATATGTAAATACAGCGGCGGCGTGCGGTATTGTAGGCGGCTATGGTGACGGCAGATTTGGTATTGGAGAAAATATTACACGTCAGGATTGTACGGTTATGCTTTTAAGAGCTATGGAATATATCGGAAAGCCGGTTGATATAGAAGCTGAGCTTGGCTTTGCAGATGCAGATGATATTGACGATTATGCAAAGGATGCAGTTAAGGTTTTATCCGGTATGAGTATAATAAACGGAAAAGGCGATAATTTGTTTATTCCGAAAGCTTTCTGCAGTCGTGCAGAGGCAGCTGTTATGCTTTTTAGACTAATGGAACAGGAGGTTGACAATGCAAATGAAGATATTAAAGAAGATACTAAATAATATATTATCAATAGTGTTGATTGTTTTAATCAGCGGAATATTAAATGTGGTAATTTCAGCCGAAGAAGGCTCTGCTGAAAATTCCGAAGCTTATATTTATGAGCTTGAGCTTGTTAAAACTCTTGGTATTATGGAAGAAAATGTGTCGGCGGGAAGTGTTGTACGCAGAAGAGATTTTGCTAAAATGCTTTATGAAATACTTACCTATAAGACTGAAAAGCCTGTGGTGAAGGTGGTAGAAGATGAAGAAACAGGATTAAAAGAGGTTTTTATAGATACTTCAGGCTTTACCGATGAATTCTTTTTCAGAGATGAGATAATAGAGGATATAGATTTTAATTCAGAGGAAAACCAAAAGGAAACAGAAGAACAAGAAGAGATAATCCCTTTATTTTCAGATGTTTCGGAGGGTGACGAAGCGTTTGACGCCATTATGCTGGTATATAACAGCGGTCTTATGAGCGGTGTGGGCGATGGAAAATTTGCTCCGGCGAGAAACCTGACTGTACAGGAAATTTCAAAAATTCTTGTTTCCCTGCTTGGTTACCGCTCGGAGGCAGTCTACAGCGGAGGGTATCCGGAGGGGTATTACAGTGCGGCATATAAAATCAAGCTCTTTGAAGACGTGTTGCTTCCGATGGAAGCGGAAATTACAACGGATCAGGTCGCAAAAATGATTTATAATGCCTTTTCTGTTAAGCTTTTAAATGAGCATAATTATTTAATAAGCGGTGACGGTTCATATGCAAGTATTTTTCAGGTAGAGGACGGAGAAACGTTTTTAAACCATAGCTTAGGCTTAAAAGAGATAAAGGGACAGGTTACTGCAAATGACATATCCACACTTTCGAGAAGAAGCGATCTTTCTGCCGGCGAAATGATGATTGAGAATACTTTATATAAGACCTCGGACAGAATTAAAAAATATCACGATTATCTGGCAAAGCCCGTAAAGGCTTATGTTACCGATAACGGACAGGGTGTAGAAGAAGTTAAGTATATGGAAACCTGTGACGAAGTGACGTATATTGACGCAAAGGACGTAGATGGTTTTTCGGGGAACGTACTCAGGTATTTTAAAAATGACAGGGAAAAGCAGATAAGAATAGACAACAGCATACCTGTGATATATAACGGACTTGCTGTAACAACTCCGACACTGGATATGTACGATATAGATGTCGGAGGCATTGAACTGGTAAAACATAATGAAATACTTACGGCAATTAAAATAATGAGCTACAAGTCGTTTTATGTATATGGTCTTGACGAGGGTGAAAAAGAATTTTTTAACAAGAGAAGAGACCATATAGTTAATGCAAGCAATGAAGATGATAAAATTGCATTTTTATATGATGAAAACGGCAATCCGCTTGATTATTCCAATGTTAGCATAGGCTCTATAGTTACATATGCAAAAAACGGAGATGTTGTAACTGCCTATGTGACAAAAAAATTCTTCAGTGATACCATCAGCAAGGTAAGTATGAAGAATGGAAGGACTATGATAACGGTTAAAACAGATACTTATGAGGTGGCGGAAGAATATCTTAAAAATCCGGATGCTATAGAGCTTAAAGCCGGAGGAATCCATAAATTTTATCTCGATTATTTCGGAAGAATTATTTGGGTAAACAATGAAACGGATGAAAGTGTTTTTTCCGGAATTGTTATAGGTGTAGGTTCAAGAGGAATGAATAATGGAAGCATTAAATTTTCAAACCTTGATGGAAATAAGCCTGTTGAAAAGATATATGATTTAGCCGATTCGGTTATTATCGATGACTGTTATGGAGTGAGAAAAAAATACAGCAGCGGCAATGAAATTAAAGCTAAGCTTTCTGACGCAAAATATGTTAAATATACACTTGACGAAGAAGAAAGGGTTAATTATATTCTTGTTCCCCTTAAAGAAAAGGGTGCAAATGGAAGATTATATACATTAGTTGAGAATAAGATATATACATTCCATTATCTTACATTTTTTGAAGGAAAGGTGCCTGTTGGGGTAAATACAAAAATTGTTTTAGAGCCACCCGATTCAGGCGATGGAAATGAGTATCGTTTATGGAATGATATTGTGTATGATATACCATGGGCGAGCTATAACATATGGGCATATCAGGTTGCAGGAGATGAAACACCGGAGTGCGTATTTATTTCTAATAATTTTGTAGCCGGTTCTGGGAATATTTGGTATGCTGATAAATATGGTGCTAACGAGGTAACAACAACATTAGATACGGAAACAAATGAAGTGTATAAAGAGATAGAAGTAATTACCGCTTGGGGTACAAAAAAATTAAGAGCGGATTTTGAATATACTGATGCAGCAGGAAATGCATGTACTGCCATTGATATTGCAACAGGATGTGCGGGAGATGAAATTTACAGTATTGAAAAAGGTGATATATTTGCCTGTACTTTTTATGATAGGGAAAAAACTCTTATAAAGCAAGTGGTTTTATTATACAGACCGACAATGAAATCCCCCTCAGGAGGAGAAGGATATGTTGCAACAGGGGCTGAACACGATATGTTCTTTATAAAAAACCATATCATAGATGAAGCTGTGGGTGAAGTAAATCTTGTACGCTCGTACTCAGGAGATACATATCTTGACGGATGTAATCCGCACAAGGCCGGAACTGATACGACTATATCTCCGTTTGGAGAAGGCGGCGGCGGTTCAATTATGCACGGTTACCTGTACCACACAAATTTAGACAGCTATGATAACAGGAATAATTTAGAATATTACAGACAGGTTCTGCATTTTACCTCGCAGGATTTATCGGTTGCAGAAAAGTATTATGAAAACGGCATTCCTGATGAACGTGTATATGACAGTACAGGAGAGTATACAGGTGTTTATATTAACAAATTTTTAAATGGTTATGGTACGACGAAAAGATGGTTTGAATATACAGGCAGCGGTGAAGATTATACAGTTAGGGCTATAGATGAATACAGTGCCAAATTAAAGCCTTATACAAGATACGGAAAGAAGTGCACAAAAATAATATTTATGCCGGGTTATCCGCTGTTTATCAATGATAACCGTGAATAGGAGGAGGCTTTGTAATGAAGAATAGAATTTTATTGTGTTTGATTACAGCTTTTATTATACTTAGTATAAATGTTTTTGCGGCTGAACATGTTTACGATACAGCTTCATCTGAGTGCAGCATAACGGGGGAGCTTAGAGAAAGTGGATATTTAGGTTACAATTCAAAGCCTGCATTTTCTCTTAATGCAGAAGATGGAAAAGTGACGTGGAAAATGAGACTTCAGGAAACGGTATATTATAATGTATATGTATGGAAAACCTTAAGTGAAACTGCCTGTGATAATGCTATGGTATCATATACAAGTGAAACTCAGCAAAAGGTGGAAATTCCATTCAATATGCAGGAGGGAAATGCCGGCTGGCAGCTTATTGGCTGCTATAATATGATGGGAGCCGGCGGTACTTTGGAGATATATGGTACAAGCGGTGAAATGCTTGTAAGTGCTATAAAGTTTGAAGAAGCAGGAAAAGAATATGCAACTGTTTCAAGACTCAGCGGTGCTGATTCGGGTGCTGTAGCACTAAGGGTTAATGGCGGAGCCGCAATTGTGGGCGGAGCCAAAAAGCCTGTTCCTGATGCTGTACCAACTGTGATAAACGGAAGAACTCTTGTCCCTGTAAGATTTATTACTGAATCTATCGGTGCGGATGTTGTGTGGGACGAGGCTTCAAGAAGTGCAACGGTAACATCTGAAGGAAAAACAATAGTTTTTACATTGGATAAGGCTGAATATACAGCGGACGGTGAAATAAAGCAGCTTGACCAGCCGCCAATGACTATTAACGACCGTATGATGCTTCCGCTCCGTGCACTGTCAGAGGAGATAGGAAGAAAGGTTTTCTGGGATGACAGCGGACTTATAGTAATATCAAAGGAAGATGTTTCGGGTTTACTTGATAAAACAGGTGTTAGTGATTTAATTAAGGTTTTGGAATAATACATAAAACGAAAGGGCGGGTATTTTAAAATGCCTGCCCTTTAATCAAGGGGGATTTTTCGTGAAGGACTTAATGTGCAGATACGAACAGTTAAACAGAGAAGTGACAGGTCTTTCTATATGCTTAAAACAGGACAGTGGAAATAGATTTATTGAAAAGCTTTTAAATGAATCCGAAAAAACAGGGGAAATTTCGGAGATAAAGTTTATAAAAGGCTTTACCGAAAAAGAGGTATTACTTGTGAACAGTACCTTTGGAGAGGTTTATAATGAAAATTCCGAAGGGTATTTGATTGTTATAGATGATACCGTTACCGTTTATTCTGAAAGTATAAACGGATTTATTTATGCAGCAGCGATGCTTAAGAGGAAATGCTCGGGAGAACTCAGAAAGGGTATTATATATAATTATCCGCTTTGCAGTGTTCGTGGTGTAAAGGTTTTTTTACCTGCGGCAGAGGAGCTTGAATTTCTTAAGGAATATGCTGAATTTTGTGCATATTACGGACTTAATACCATAATGATTGAGGTTGGGGGCGGTATGGAATATAAAAAGCACCCTGAAATTAACGTTGGTTGGGAAGAGCTTTGCAGAGATTTAACGAAGTATTCGGGCAGATGCTTTGAACTTATGACCTCAAGAGAATTTTATAAAAATGTATTTCACCCCGATGTGGGAGGCTATCATTATGTAAGACAGGATGATGTCAGAGAGCTTTGTTCGTATCTAAGAGAGCTGGGATTGAATGTTATTCCTGAAATTCCTTCCCTTAGTCACAGTGATTACCTGTTATACAACCACAGGGAGCTGGCGGAACGTCAGGATGATTTGTACCCTGATACCTACTGTCCGTCAAACGAGGGTTCTTACGAGTTATTATTTGATGTAATAGATGAAGTGATAGATGTATTTCAGCCAAAAGAGATTAATATAGCCCATGATGAGCTGCATTCTGTGTGTATATGTGAAAAATGTAAGGATAAAAATGCAGCAGAGCTTTATGCAAACGATATTAAGAAAATATATAATAAACTTAAGGAAAGTGGTATAGAGGTTTTGATGTGGGGAGATAAGCTTCTTAACAGCTATACAAAAAACGGAAATGCCGAGGGTGGCTCGCTGAGACCTATGAAGCATTATGTTACGGGAAAGTGGAGCGGATTATTTATTCCGTCTACATATACTGCCATTGATATGATTCCGAATGATATTAAAATTGTTCACTGGTTTTGGGTTATAAACAGAAATCTGGAAAAAGACTTTTTAAGCAGGGACATGGAGGTAATATTCGGAAATTTTGATCCTAACGGTATTCCGGAATTCAAAAAACGTATAGCCGGCGGTGTAGCCGGTGCGATAACTTCAAGCTGGGGTGCTGTTGACCGTGTTCATATGCAGCGTAATTCAATGTATTACAATGCGGCATTTATAGGTGCTCTTGCGTGGGACAGCGATGTAGATAACGAAGAAAAATTTAAAGAGAGTAGCCTTAGAATTATAAATGATATAAATAATTACAGAAATGAAAAAATAACGAGCTACGTTGAAGTAACGCACAGCTATAGTGAATATATTAATCATAAGTTTTTCGGTGATGGTGAAAAAATGGACTTTGATAATGACTATATCGGAAAATATATTATAACCTATGAAAATGGAGAAGTATTTGAAGAACCGATATATTTTGGACTTCATACAGGATTTTTAAAAGTCTCATGGGAACGCACTGAATCCGGAGAATTGGATTGTCTGGAAGTAAAAGGGCCGGGCTTATTTGAGGCTACATATACTTGTGGCTACGAAACGGACGGAGATAATATATATTATCGTTATCGTATACCGGTAAAGGAAAATGAGAAGATAGCTTCGGTAGAATTTGAATGCAGAAAAGACAGACAGGAAAAGTTTATTATTAAAAGTATAAAAATACATAATCAGATTAAGGGGTGAGGTTTGATGTACAATACTGAACGCAGAATAATATTTACAATGGACAGACTTGAAAGATGGAGAACGGTTAAAACTGAGGCTTTGGATGGCTTTTCTTATATTGAAACAGGGTATACAGAGAATAATATTCCACCGTCAGAAAAAGAAAACTGGAAAGAATATACACCCGATATTAAGCTTTGTAAAAAAGAAAAGCATTTCTGGTTTCATAAGAAATTTACTACTCCAGAGGTTAAGGAGGGGCAGGAAATCAGCTTCAGGCTCTATACGGGTCTTGAAGGGCAGTGGTCTGCTCAAAATCCTCAGGTACTTGTTTTCCTAAATGGTGAAATTGTTCAGGGAATGGACACTAATCATACAGAGGTTCTGCTTTGCGGTGAAACACATTATGATATGTATTTATATCTTTACAGCGGTTCTTTTGATAACCCCTTTGAATTTAATCCTTCGCTTGTGTGGACGGATAAAGAAATCGAAGGCTTGTACTATGATGTAAATGTGGCGTACCGTACTGCCCAGTGTCTTGAAAACTATGAGGAAAGCTATTCAATCATAACAAGAGAACTGAATGCAGCATCACTCCTCATTGATACCCGTGAAATATATAGCGAAGAATTTAACGAAAGTATAAAAAAAGCACGGAAATATTTAAGAGAAAATCTTTATGGTAAAAATTATGCTTTATCAGACGGTATCGTACATTGTATTGGACATACGCATATTGATGTGGCGTGGCTGTGGACGCTTGCACAGACAAGAGAAAAGGCACAGAGGAGCTTTGCTACAGTTCTTAAGCTTATGGAACAGTACCCCGAATATAAGTTTATGTCAAGTCAGCCTCAGCTTTATAAGTATGTAAAAGAAGCTGCTCCGAAGTTGTATGAAAAAATCAAGGAAAAGGTCAAAGAGGGACGTTGGGAGGTTGAAGGTGCAATGTGGCTTGAAGCCGACTGCAACCTGACCTCGGGCGAAAGTCTTGTAAGGCAGATTTTATTCGGAAAGCGGTTTATGAAAGAGGAATTTGGCGTTGACAGCCATATACTCTGGTTGCCTGATGTATTCGGATATAGTGCGGCTCTGCCTCAGATATTGAATAAATGTGGAGTAGATACATTTGTGACATCCAAGATAAGCTGGAGCGAATTTAACACCATGCCCTATGATATGTTTATGTGGCAGGGTATAGATGGAAGTGAAGTGTTTACATATTTCCTTACTGCACAGGAACACAGAAAATCGGAGGGACCTGACCGTTATACCACATATGTTGCAGAGCTAAATCCCAAATATGTAATTGGAACATCAAAGAGAAATCAGCAAAAGGAATACTCACCTGATACAATTATAACCTTTGGCTGGGGTGACGGCGGGGGCGGTCCTACAAAAGAAATGCTTGAAAATCAGCGTAGACTCACACAGGGCTTACCAGGTACTTTAAAGACCGAGATTACCTTTGCGTCTGATTTTATAGAAAAGACAAAAAGAAATTTTGAAGAAAGCATAAAAACTCTGAGCAGCACTCCTAAATGGATTGGGGAACTGTATCTTGAAACCCACAGGGGAACATATACTACAGTTACAGAGATAAAGAAGAATAACAGAACATCTGAACAGTTATTGCAGACAGCAGAGGGAATATCAGAGATTGCAGTTGAGCTGCTTGGCTTAGAATATCCTCAAAAGCAGCTGAATAATATGTGGGAGACTCTTCTTCTCAATCAGTTTCACGATATTCTGCCCGGTTCATCAATTGATGAAGTATATGATGAAAGCAGCATTCAGTATGAACAGATTAAAAAGTTTGGTGAGGGTATAGTTAAGGACAGTCTTAAACTTTTAGCAGAAAATATAAAAACCGATGGCGGAATAATGGTATATAATCCTAATCCCTTTGTTTTAAGCGATATTGTTGAAACGGAGTCAGGTCAGATATATGCAGAGAATATTCCTTCAATGGGATGGAAGATTATAAAACACAAAAAGTATGATCTAAGTGTTAAGGCAGAAGAAAACTGTATAGAAAATAAGTTCTACAGAATTTGTTTTGAAAACGGAAGAATAACTTCGGTTTATGACAAAACAGAAGAACGTGAGATAGTAGAGAGCGGAAAGAGCATAGGCTTTCGTATGTATGAAGACTATCCGAGCGGAAGTGATGCGTGGAATGTTGATGAAAGCCATCTGGAAAAATACTGGGAGGTTGACGATATTACAGGTGTCGAAGCAATAATCGAAGAAACAAGGGCAGGTGTTAAAATTTCCGGTAAATTCGGAAAGTCGTCGTTTGTTCAGCATGTGTATTTGTATGACGAACTTAAACGCATAGATTTTGAAACAGAGGTTGACTGGCAGGAAGAACATATGCTTTTAAAGGCGGTATTTCCTTTTAACTTGCACGCAACTGAAACATCATATGAAACACAGTTTGGTTATCTTAAACGTGCCAATAACAGAAATACAAGCTGGGATTTTGCAAAGTTTGAGGTATGTGCTCATAGATGGGCGGATATGTCCGAGGATAACTATGGTGTTACTCTTAATGATGATAGTAAATACGGACATAGTGCTTACGAAAATGAGATGTGTCTTACTTTACTTAAATCGGCAGAACGTCCGAGTAAGTATCGTGATAAGGGTAAGCAGAGCTTTAAATATGCACTGTGTCCGCATACAGGAAGTCTTTCTCAAAGCGGTGCAACGGCAAAGGCTATGAGTTATAACAGACCTTTGAGAGCAGAGATAATAAAGGAAAATCAGAACGGCTGTCTGCCGGAGGAATTTTCTTTCATATCCTGCAGTAGTAATAATGTTATCGTTGATACAGTTAAAAAGGCAGAAGATAATAATTCTATGGTTATAAGATTATATCAGTCAATGAATATTACCGAAAATGTAGTTTTGAGCTTTGGTAAGCGTTTGAAGTCGGCAAAGCTTTGTGATATGCTTGAAAATGAAATGAAACCGCTTGAATTTACGGATAATACTTTGAAATTGACGGTAAAGCCTTTTGAGATTATTACAATAAATGTGGAATTGGTTTAATAAGGATAAAATGGAGGGAATAAAATGAATATACAAAACCCTGCAAAAGAGGATTTGGGTAAGCTTGATAAGCTTATATCGGGAGTGTTTTTAAAAGATACTTTGGCTGAGAGTATGGCTAAAAGATTTGGAAGTCTTTTAAGTGAAGATAATTCAGAGCATATCAACTGCATATACAGGGGCGAAAATCCTGTAACAGCGGTAAACTGGTATTCTTCAAGTATTAAATGTGAGGATGCAGTGATTACGGTCGGAGGCATTGGTGCAGTATGCTGTGATGAAAAGGAAAGAGGAAAGGGCTATGCGGATACACTCTTAAAATATTCGTTTAAGCAGATGAAAGATGAGGGAGTTGCAATATGCTTTATTTCGGGAAGAATGGGAATTTATTTCAGAAATGATGCGTTTGTTACAGGTAAGGAATATGAATTTTCTTTTTCTGAAAAAGAAAAAAGTGACAGAGTTTTATATGCTTCAAATAATGAAATGTATAAATGTGCAGGATTGGTGCAGAAAATTCATAATTTAAGAGAGAACCGTTTTATACGTTCCTTTGAGCATACAAAAACATTGCTTAAAAGCTTTGGCTGTCCGCTTCATAATATGGTATGTGAGCTTTATTATACAGATGAAGCGTATGCGATAGTTGAGGTTAATAAGGATGGCGTGAATGAAAACGAGATTTTAAGGGTAGTTGAATATTCAGGGGATAGTGCAGAGGTAGTCAGAATATTAAAGCATATATGCTTTAAAACGGGCAAAATGCTGAGAGGTAAGATAGAATATTTTGATAAGGATATGCTGGCACATATAAAAGATATTAATGAAATTAACTTAAATGGTACTGTTAAAATAATTAATCCGGAGATACTTTTTAAACAGCTAAAATATTCATTTTTAAGAGCGGGTATAGAAAATATAAGTATAAAGGAAGAAAACGGCAGATATACAATATGTGCAGACGGCGAAAGTTATTCTTTTGATTTTTCACAGTTACACAGTCTGGTGTTTGAGGGAGCAAATGCACCTGAAAAGCTGAAAAATGTATTTCCGGTTCATATGCCGATAATAGATGGTTTAGATTTTATATAGGGGGATTTTATTTATGAAAATCATTGACAGTCATATGCACTTTGGTGAATGTGATAATATCTTAGACTCTGTCAAAAGATATGATACGTTAATAAAAAAATATAACTATGATAAAATAGTTGCAGTAAGTCTTCCGTATTGTTCAAAGCATAAGTATCAGCTTGATGAAACTGCAAACCTTGGTGCGTTATTTATAAAAGAGGCATTAAAACCAAAGGTATATGCTTATGCAAGCATTATGCACTATGAAAATGAGACTAAGGAGAGCATTTTAGAGCAGGCAAAAAAGCTTGTTTCTATGGGCTTTGACGGCTTTAAAAGCCTTGAGGGAAAACCTAATATAAGAAAAATTATAGGAATTCCTCTTGATGATGAGGTGTACGACCTGTTTTTTGCATATCTTGAAGAAAATCAGATGCCATATCTTATTCATGTTGGTGATATTGATAAATTGTTTCATCCGGAGCGGCTTCCACAGGAGTATATAGATGCAGGGTGCTACTATGATGAAACTCATAAAACAAATGAGGAGCTTTGGGTGGAAGCGGAAGGGATACTTAAAAAATTTCCCCGTCTTAATCTT
>JAZQLM010000240.1:0-3866 GCA_045542655.1 Clostridia bacterium
AGTAGGGGACGCCGTCCCCGACGTCCCGTGAAAACAATGGCGTCCCCGACGTCCCGTAAAAACAACGGCGTCCCCGACGTCTCATTAAAAAAGTTCATCACCCAATAATCGGAGTTGATAAATTTATGGCAAGAAAGAAAAAAGAAACGGCTCAGCCCGAACAGCCGGTTAACAACGGCTTTGTTGAAGGTGCTACCGGTCCATATATTCCGGCTCTCAGCCCGGACGGTATGGAAAAGTACGATGTTAATACAACCGCCGAAACAGTCTATAAAAGAAACTGGTTAATCAGAATTCTGGCCATCATCGTCGGCGTGCTCATACTTCTTCTCGGTATAGGATATGCCTGTACCTCGGTTATCAACAGCGCCGGTCGTTTCACGGTCAGTATGACGGGTAACCTCTACGGTATCCAGCTTGTTGATAACGAGAAGTTTGAAAACCCCACGCTGACTCTTTACGGCTCAGCGGTTGAAAATATGGACAATATCACGAAGCACTGGCTGCTCAACAAAAACGGTGAGCTCGGCGACGACCCTGTTTACAACAGCTACGCTGATATTGATAAGGTCTACGGTGACCACAACGGTACAAACTACCTCGCCTATACCTTCTCGGTACGCAACGGCGGCGAAGCCGTTCCGGGCGGCGAGGACGCAACGGTTGATTACCTGGCAAGTCTTGAAGTAGTCACAGCCTATAAGGGTGCGGACGAAGCAATACGAGTCATGGTTTTCATAAATGGTAAACCGACTACATACGCAAAACCCCAGGTCGGTACAAACGGCAAAAAGGAAACATTCGAAGCGGACAAAAACTTCATATCCGACACAATGGTTATGCAGTACACCCGCAAGAACTTCAAGGTAGACCAAAGTGACAGATATACTGTCGTCGTGTGGCTTGAAGGTGAAGATCCTGAATGTGTCAACGACATTATGGGAGGTGAAGTCAAACTCAAGATGACCCTTGAGGTTCTTGACAGAGAAAAGGCCGATTAAGTTGGGGGAGACTTATTAAAGCTGATTTTCAGTCACGGGGTTTGATTTTACACCCGCAATCGTCCGAAACACTTTGGATAAAATGTGTTTCTAATTCCCTAAAAACACTAACTCTTAAATGGAGGAAAAAACTATGAAAAAACGTTCACTCGTGGCAGCACTTGCGATGCTCATGGTATCCGCAATTGTTCTCACATCATCAACCTACGCATGGTTCGCAACAGGTACAACAGCTAAGGTTTCCAATATCTCAGCTACAGTTGCTAACACAGCTGGTAACATCCAGATTTCCGCAAACGACAAAGATTACAGCACATCTCTTGATTACTCGGCTTTCTCCGGTATTTCTGGTAACTTTATGCCTGGTAACTTCAGCCCTGTATCATTTAATCCCGCTGGTAAGAGCTTCATCGCAGGTTCCATTGAGCAGGATGATACACCCGGCAGTACAACGGAAGGCAAGTTTATTTTTGAGCCTACTGCTGTTTCCGATGGTTCCAGCTACTATGTAATGATCAATGTTTACGTTAAGTCTGACGTTGACTGTAATGTTAAGATTACTCCTAACATGACAGGTTCAACATATGACTTCATCTACTCAGCTCTCTTTGATCAGGCTGGCAATTACAAGGTTTACAACAAGACAGCTGGTCGTGGCTATACACCTGTTGTTTCTGCTGTAAAGGGTGTTGATGTCAACGGTAACGCAATCATGGATGCAAGTGATACACTTGCAGATGGCACAACAACAACATATAACGGTCTCGCTCAGTCTGCTATAACTTCCGAGTCAGTAGTAGATGGTAGTGTTGCTCCTCTTACCGTTGCTCTCAAAGCTGGCGTACCCCAGACAGTTACTCTTTATGTTTGGGCAGAGGGTAATGACCAGGCTTGTTCCGGTGCTGTTCCGGAAGCAGCTTGCGGCGTTGTTCTTGACTTTGCAAAGGTCTAATTTGACGCGACTACTTAAAAACAGTTAATTAAAAACTGATTTTACCGGGTCGGGTTTGACCCGACCCGGTATTACCCTGATTAATTTCTCCCCCAAGGCAGGGGCGGCAAATAATCCGCTTCTTGCAAAACAAAAATTTGTGATTTAGCTAAAACACAACTTTCTTTGTTAGCTGTCAGCTACAGCTAACAAGCCTATTCCTTGCGGTGCCTCAACGCACCGCAAGGGGTAAGTGAAAGAATAATGTGTATTTGTAATGCCAACCTAATTGTGTGTCATACTGAACGAAGTGAAGGATCTTAAACCATCAAAAAGATTCTTCGTCGGTTCACTCCTCAGAATGACATTGCCTATAGTATAATGTTCTTAGGCAAAATGCTGAAAACAGTTGATTCATATATTTAAAACATATAAATGTATGAATGAGGTGTTTTCCTCACCTTAAACAATCCTCTGCCTCACTTTGCTCGGCACCTCCTTTCAAAAGGAGGAAAAGCCCTCAAATACAGCGATGTAAATTGCTTTGTCAATAGCTCCTTTTGAAAGGAAGATTCTCCCACGGTGTGGGGGAAATGTCCGAAGGACAAAGGGGGACGGTCTCTGTCAGAGGCTGTCACGAAGTAACTGAGGATTGAAATAAAACCGGTAAAAATATCAAGTTCCCATAAACTTACAAAAATGCGAGGTATTTTTAATGAAAAAGATTGGTAAAATCGTGGGCAATGTCCTTGTAACCGTTATCCTTGTTTTCTCTATTTTGATGACGGTTATGGTTTTATCTTCAACCAAGCACGAATCGGGTCTGCCTAATCTCTTCGGTAAGGCTATATTTAACGTTCTTACCGACTCAATGATGAGCGAAGAAGGTTTTCCGGAAGGCTCGCTTATTATTGTTGAACTTACTGACCCTAAACAGGAAGAGCCTTATAAGGTCGGCGACGTTGTAACATTCTGGCGTTATTATGAGGATCAGCCCTACCTCGAAACCCATAGAATTGTAGCTGATACATATACACAGAATCAGAACGAAGTCGTTGACGGTGTTTGGAATCATGGTGGAGAATATTATTACGTTACACGAGGCGATAATACTCCGGATATCGATATGAATCAGGATTTGAGCATCGACTATCTTTCAAATCAGCGTATCGTTGCCAAATGGACCGGTACTGCAATACCTCACCTCGGCTCAATCCTTTCCTTCCTTCAGTCACAGCTTGGCTTTATGCTTTGCGTAGTTATCCCGACTGCTATCTTCTTCTTCTTTGAACTGTTCAAGTTCATCTCAACTCTTATGGATGCCAAGAAGGAAAAGGCTGTTGCCGCTGTTAAGGATGCAGAGGAAGAAATCAAACAGCGTGTTATGGCTGAAATGCTTGCCGCTCAGGCAGCAGCTGCTCCTGCCGAAGTCGTAAAGGCAGCGGAGGAAAAGCCGAAGCCTGTTGAAGAAACCAAGAAACCCGAAGTAACCGAAGACGATATAAAGAAAAAGGCGGTTGAAGAATTTATCGCCAAGCAGGAGGCGGAAAAACCCCCCGCCGCAAAGGCAGCCGAGGAAGAGGAAATCAAGCGTAAGGCTGTCGAAGAGTATATCAAACAGCAGGAAGCCGAAAAGGCCGCCGCTGAACAGGCCGCAAAAGAGGAAGAACTCAAAAAGCAGGCAATAGCAGAATACCTCGCACAGCAGGAAGCAGAAAAAGCCGAAGCTGAAACCACAGAAGAATAAACCGTAGGGGACGGCGTCCTCGACGTCCCGAATAATATTTCTAAAATATTTATATTATTATATACATTATTTACTAACCGTATTTTATTGAGCACGGTGCTCTAAAATAAAAATCTTAAGTAAAGAGGGTAAACAAAATGGCAAAACGCAAAATAGGACTTTCAATCATCGTTCTTATCGTTGCCGC
>JAZQLM010000241.1:0-2804 GCA_045542655.1 Clostridia bacterium
ACTGTACCAACATTAGGTTCAATGGTACAGAACGGATAGTTTGCAGATTCCGCACCGGCCTGAGTGATTGCATTAAAAAGTGTACTTTTACCAACATTGGGCAGTCCAACTATACCTAATTTCATATATATCTACATCTCCTTTATTTTCAAGGGTTTTCAGGGATTGGTTTTAAAAACAACACCACTCCATAATATTATATCATATTAACTGCTAATTTTCAAGAAAAATTTGTTAAAATATTATCCACATAGTAAAAAGGGCGTTGCCTCGTTTTTTATCGAGACACGCCCATAAATCTTTAGTAGTTTTTGCAATTAACTTCAAAATATGCTTTAGGATGGTTACAAACAGGACAAACTTCCGGAGCCTTTGTTCCAACAACAAGGTGACCACAGTTACGGCACTCCCAAATTTTAACCTCACTCTTTTCAAATACCTGTGCTGTTTCAACGTTGTTAAGAAGTGCACGATAGCGTTCCTCGTGGTGTTTTTCTATTTCGGCAACCATTCTGAATTTTTCAGCAAGCTCCGTAAAGCCTTCTTTTTCAGCAGTATCCGCAAAGCCGGCATACATATCTGTCCATTCATAATTTTCGCCCTCAGCAGCAGATTTTAAATTAGCAGCTGTATCACCCAGACCGTTTAATTCCTTAAACCACATTTTTGCATGTTCTTTTTCATTATCAGCGGTTTTTAAGAAAAGTGCGGCAATCTGCTCATAACCTGCTTTTTTGGCAACCGATGCAAAGTAAGTATACTTATTTCTCGCCTGAGATTCACCTGCAAAAGCTGCTTCAAGATTTTTTTCCGTTTGAGTTCCGGCATATTTAGTAGCCTTAGGAGCTTCCCCGATTATTTCAAGTGCAGAGCCTGTTGCATTGCATTTAGGACAAACCGGCTCAGTTCCCACCGGAATTTCAAAAACCTCACCACATAATTTACATTTGTACTTTTTCATAATAATATCCTCCTTGAAAATTTATTAAATTTTTACTTTTGGATTAAATACTCTGTCGTATTCCTCAAGAGCATACCTGTCTGTCATACAGGCAATATAGTCGCATATGAGCCTTGCTTTTATTTTTTCACAGTTATCGAAATTATATTCATCAAATTCCCAATAATTATCAAGCTTGTATTTCCATTCTGGCGGAAGCAGCTCGGTATGCACATAAAACGCATCATAAAGAGACGATACAACACTTTCCGCTTTACAGTCCATCATCTGTACGGTGCGTGTATAATACAATGTATCATTTACAAACCTTTTAAACCTTAAAAATACTGAATAAATATCCTCCGACATTGAAGCAAGGCTTTCACCCCTTCCTGCAAGCAGGCGGACATCCTCTGAATTATTAATTTTATATCTCACTATATTGTCATATGTAGAATAAATAATATCCTTTACAAAAAAGCTTATGAGACCGGAAACAAATAAAGTATTTTCAAAGCGATCGTAGTTTAACTTGATACCTGAAACCTCAAAAATCAATGCCTTAATTTCATCAAACTGATTTTTCATATTCAAATTACACTTACAATTATTCTCAAGTATGCCGGATTTTATACCGTCATCCAAATCATGACAGGTATAGGCTACAGTATCTACAAGCTTTACTATTTGTCCCTCAATTGTTGAGCAGGGGAGCAAAGGCTTAAGCTCAGGAAATGCCCCCGTTGAATCACTATTATGCTTTAAAATCCCTTCTCTCACTTCTTTTGTCAGATTTAAACCTCTGTACTGCGATACATCTCTGTTTTCAAGTAATTCCACAACTCTTACACTCTGTTCGTTGTGAAAAAAGCCATTTAAGCCGGCATCTGTAAGCTTTTTATAAAATATTCCCTCGGCGGCGTGTCCAAAAGGCGTATGACCAATATCATGACCAAGTGCAATCGCCTCTGCAAGCTCCTCATTAAGTGCAAGGGATTTTGCAACACCTCTTGCAAACTGAGCGACCTCAAGAGAATGTGTAAGACGTGTTCTGAACTGGTCTCCCTCGTGATTAACAAAAACCTGAGTTTTATACATCATTCTGCGAAACGCCGAGGAATGGATGATGCGGTCTCTGTCTCGTTGAAATTCACTTCTGTTTTCAAATATACCGTCTTTTTCTATATATTTTCTCGAAGCCTTATCAGCTGTTTTTGCTGCATAGGGAGCTAATGTATTTGAATAAGCCTCTTCAATTTCACTTTTTAACCGTATAACCGGAAATTCATTTCTCATAATAAAAGTTCACCTAAAAATAATTTTATCTGCTTTCAAGCGGAATATATTCACATGCTTCCGCTACTGATTTATAGGCAGGACGTATAATCTTATTTGTATTTATAAGCTCTTCAAGTCTGTGTGCACTCCAACCGGCAATTCGGGCAACAGCAAATAACGGTGTATATAGCTCATCCGGAAGTTCAAGCATTGAATATGCAAACCCACTGTAAAAATCAATATTAGGACTCACACCCTTATAAATCTTTCTCTTATCCGAAATGACCTCAACAGCAAGTCTTGCTACATTCTTGTATAACATAAATTCATCATTTCTGCCCTTTTCATCAGAAAGCTTTTTAACATATTTTTTAAAGATTTCCGCTCTCGGATCGGAAAGAGAATACACTGCGTGTCCCATTCCATAGATAAGACCTGATTTATCAAAAGCCTCTTTGTTTAATATCCTTGTAAGATACTCCTTTATCTCAATGTCATCATTCCAGTTTTTAACGTGCTTTTTTATGTCCTCAAACATAAATTTAACCTTAATATTTGCCCCGCCGTGCTTTGGTCCTTTAAGTGA
>JAZQLM010000242.1:0-4364 GCA_045542655.1 Clostridia bacterium
GTTATAAGAGGTTGTGTGAATTTTTTTGACTCTATGATAACAGGTGTTCAGGCACTTATGTTTTCGGCAAAGTTTTTTGATGTAGACGAGGATGGCAACCAAGTGGAGGAGGAGCCTTCAAAATTTGAAAAATGGCTTGAAGAAAAGCTTGGCTCTGAAAAAATGATGAATGCGGTTATTTATTTTTCTGTAGTTATTTCCCTGCTTTTCAGTGTGGGGCTGTTTATTCTTCTTCCGGGCGCAATCGGTGAAATTGTAAGAAAATTTGTAAATAATAACTATCTTGTGACATTCTTTGAGGGTGTAATAAGAATTTCGATTTTTATATGCTATCTTGCACTTGTTTCGCAGATGAAGGATATAAAAAGAGTATTTATGTACCACGGTGCGGAGCATAAGTCGATTAACTGCTATGAACACGGCGAGGAGCTTACTGTAGAGAATGTAAGAAAATATACAAGACTTCATCCAAGATGCGGAACAAGCTTTTTGCTTATTGTTATGGTAGTCAGTATGATAGTTTTCTTCTTTATCCCAAAGGTGTATTTTATTTACCGATTACTATTAAGGCTTGCGCTGCTTCCTGTCGTTGCAGGAATTTCTTATGAGATTATAAAGTATGCGGGACGACATGATAACAGACTCACTAAAATTATCAGTGCACCGGGGATGTGGTTTCAGCATATTACAACAAGAGAGCCGGACGACAGCCAGATAGAGGTTGCAATTGCTTCGCTCAAGGCTGTTATGCCCGAAAATAAGGGTGACGATAAATGGTAAGTCTTGCAGAACTAAGGAAAAAATCCATTGCTCTGCTTGAAGAAAAGAATATAGAGGAAGCAAGAGCTGATACAGATTTCTTGCTTTTCTTTTTAACAGGAGCAACAAAGGGCGATATTATTTCGGGACGGAAAATAATTGACGATGAGACGGAAAAGGTTTTTTCAAATGCTTTAAGGAGAAGACTAAAGGGAGAGCCTGTCCAGTATATCACGGGAATTTGTGAGTTTATGTCACTTGAATTTACGGTTAATACTTCAACCCTTATTCCCCGTGCGGACACAGAAATTTTAGTTGAAGAGTGTATAAGGCTTACTCAGGAAAATGATTTTATAAATATCCTTGACATAGGTACGGGAAGTGGATGTATAGGACTTTCAATAGCACATTACTGTAAGAGTGTGAAACCGTATCTGCTGGATATTTCAAAGGAAGCACTAAAGGTAGCAGAAAAAAATTCCGAAAGGCTTGGTCTTTGTGAAAGAACCGGTTTTATAAATATGGATATTCTAAGCACGGAGGCAGATACACTCGGAGAGTTTGATTTGATTGTATCAAATCCGCCGTATATAGAGACTCTGGTTGTTGAGGAGCTTGATGAGAAGGTTAAAGATTTTGAGCCGAGGTCTGCACTTGACGGAGGAGCGGACGGGCTTTTGTTTTACAGAAGAATTACCGAAATAGCGGCTGGAAAAGCAAAATACCTTGCCTTTGAAATAGGGTATAATCAAAAAGATACCGTAAGGGAAATTATGCAAAAATATTTTAAGGATATACGGCTTCTTAGTGATTACGGAAATAATCCGAGAGTATTGGTAGGAAAAAATATACAAATATAAGTATATTATTTCTAACAAAAAAATATATATTTTGATTGAAAAAAAATCTATTATATTGTATAATTATACTGTTAATCTATATTAGAATGGGAGATTGTTATGAAAAAAATTATTTCTTTGGTTTTATTAGTGGTTTTAGTACTTACAAATTGTGCCTTTGCTGATGAACTTACAGCAAAAGATATGTTTGTGGATATGCTTGATAACTGGGCAACAGAAGCCTTGGTTGCGGCTGTTGAAAACGGTCTTATCAGCGGAAGCGACGGATATATCAAGCCTGATGATTATATGACAAGAGCGGAAATGGCGGCTATTATGGTCCGTGCTACAAATGCTTCCGAGGAAGCTGACATTACAGCATTTACAGATGTTTTAGAGAGCGAATGGTATTATTCAGCTATGGCTAAGGCTGTTAAAATGGGTGCTTTCACAGGCTCTGACGGAAAATTAAATCCCGAAAACTATATCACAAGACAGGAAGCCTTTGTTGTACTTGCAAGAGTATTCGGAATTAATGCAGTGCCGTCTGAAGATACCTCTGAAATCGAAATTTTCAGCGATAAGGACGATATAGCAGATTGGGCAAAAACTGCGGTTAATATGATAGTTGGTGCAGGCTATGTAGGCGGAAATGACGGAAAAATCAATCCGCTTAATAATATTACAAGAGCTGAATTTGCTGTTGTTATGAACAGGCTTGTTAAATACTATATTGACGAACCGGGCGAAATTACACCGAATAGCGACGGAAACATTATGATAAGATGCGGCGGTGTTGAGCTTAAGGATTTTACAACCGATAAAATGGTTTGTGTTGGTGATATTAAGAAAGAAGATACAATAAAGTTTAATAACTGTAATGTAACAGGTGATGTAACTTTAAGAGGCGGAACAGCTTCCTTTACAGGCGGTGAATTTACTTCCTTAAAGGCTATTACAGCATCTACTGTTCTTGATATAACAGGTCTTTCACAGGAAGCAATCCAGAAGCTTATGGATGTAAGAGGTCTTTGTGTAATAAATGCAGAAATTATTATTCCGTTTTCAGGAACAGTTGCAGAGTAATATAAAGTGAGGAAAAAATGAAAGCATACAGAATTACGGACATAGAGGTCGGAATAGAATGTAAGAGCGGCGGCAAAACGGATGTGCGTTCAAGAAACTACTTATCTGACGGGACAAGCCCGATAGAGATGGAGGTTTCTTTATCTGATGAATTTTTAAACGAAAAACAGAGAGAAAATCCGCATCTTACCTTTGATGATTGTGAATATTTGTGGACAGGCTTTGAATTTTGCAGTAAGCTCCTTGATTATAAAGGGTTTATGCTCCACTCGTCAGGTGTTGCATACGAGAATAATGCTTATTTGTTTTCTGCGGCGTGCGGAACGGGTAAATCAACTCATACAGGTATATGGCAGAGGGTTTTCGGTGAGGATAAGGCTGTTATTATAAATGATGACAAGCCTGTTATAAAGCTTGACGAAAACGGGAATTTCAATGTTTACGGAACGCCGTGGAGCGGAAAGCACGATAAAAATTTGAATATCAAGGTTCCGCTTAAAGCGATTTGCTTTATTGAAAGAAGCGAAACGAATCATATTGAGAGAATTTCGTCGAAAGATGCAATATGGCTGATTTTAAACCAGACTATAAGACCTGCATATAAGGGTGTTATGGAAAATCTTCTTAGCCTTCTTGATGAGCTTCTGGAAAAAATTCCTGTTTACAGATTGTACTGTAATATGGAGGATGAAGCCGCAATTGTATCTTATAACGGTATGAAGGACGGAATTTAAGGACTTTTTTGAAACGAAGGGAATGGTTTTTTTGAAGATAAAGGACGGATATTTATTAAGAGAGGTAGCGGGAAATATAATTGTTGTGCCTGTTGGGGAAGAGTCTGTTAATTTTAACGGTATGATTAACCTTAACGAAACAGGAGCTTTTTTGTGGAAGCTTCTACAGGATGATGTTGAACCGAGATTTCTTTTAAATGAGCTTATGAAGGAATATGACGTTGACGAAGAAACTGCAAAAGCTGATATTACAGCGTTTATCAACAAAATGTACGGGGCAGGTCTTTTAAATGTCTGAAAAAAGAATTGAGCTTTGTCTCGATGATGTGTTTTCTGTAATTGATGAAAAGATTAAAAATGGCGGAGACGTTACGTTTTCGCCTAAAGGTATAAGTATGCTCCCCCTTTTAAAGCCGGGTGCAGACAGTGTAACTCTAACTCTGCCAAGGAAAAGACCGAAGCAAGGGGATATTGTTTTTTACCGCAGGGAAAACGGACAGTTCGTGCTTCACAGAATTGTCGGAGAGAATAGTTGCGGTTTTATCCTGTGTGGTGATAATCAGTTCAGACTTGAAAAAAATATCACGGAAAAGCATATTATTGCGGTTTTAAAAAAAGCTACACATAATAAAAAGGAAATTGACTTTAATTCTTCTTCCTATAAGCTCTATGTTAAAATGCTTGTATTCAGAAGAATGTATTTAAGACTTAAATACATAGCTGTACGCTCTATTAATGGGGTGCTCAGAAGAATTAAAAAATTGTTTAAAAAGTAATATCGGAAAGGAAAAGGGGCTGCAGTAAAATGATTTTTCGGGACGATGTGGGCATCGTCCCCTACATATAAACAAATTGAAGGGTTCGGCGGTTTCCGACGAACCGTTTTATTTCATTTTGCTACAGTCCCTTAAAAATTATTATGAAGGATAAAAAAACTCTTTTATGG
>JAZQLM010000243.1:0-3298 GCA_045542655.1 Clostridia bacterium
ATCCTCATTCCATTCAAGAAGTCTTCCGTCTTTTCCGATTTCTAAAGGTTTCATTTGCTTTAAAATAACTTCAAGCTTATTCTTGAATTCTTCATCCTGAATTTTTGCTTCTTCAATTGCTTTTACACAATTCTTAAACAAATCATATGCTATTGAATCGGACATCGCCGCCCATTTTGCAACAGCAATATTCTCCGCTCCGTCAATTATAAAACCGTTTTCCGGTGATGTTGCAGGACTTATTCCAAGGTATCCGTCACCTCTGTCGCATATAATATCAAGATAAAATTCTGCAGCTTTTTTCATAACAGGATAACATTCCTTAGTAAGGTATTCTTTATCACCCGTATATTCATAATATTCAAAAAGCGGACGACACAGCCAGCCTGACGAACCATTCCAGAATGCATACAGTGCATTTCCGGACGTAGGTGTTGACTGTAGCCATATATCAGTGTTTGAATGCATAACGAATCCTTTTGCCTTATATATAGTTTTTGCCGCAAACTCTCCCGATACGGATACATTTTTCATAAACCCTATAAACGGCTTGAAGCACTCATTAAGACCACACATCAAAAGCGGCCACTGATTCATTTCAGTATTTATATTAATAGTAAAGTTTGAACTCCACGGCGGATCAATACTGTCATTCCAAATTCCCTGTAAATTTGCGATCTGCGTTCCTTCTCTTGCGGAAGCTATTGCAAGATAACGTCCAAAATCAAAAAGCAGGGTATAAAGACTTATATCATTTTTATCCTCATTGAATTTTATAATTCTTTCATCGGTCGGCATATCTTCTCTGCCGCTCTCTCCCAAATCAAGCTTAACCCTTCCGAAAAGCTCGGAATAATCTTCAATATGACGTTTCAAAAGCTCATCATATCCAAAGCTTACAGCACTTTTCAAAGTTTTATCAAGTTCAGTTTCATATTCTTTGCCATCAAGATAAGGATGCTTATCAAATCCGTTAAAGCTTGTTTTTACCCCAAAAACAATAACCGCCTCATCAGCATTTCTCACACATAAAACTCCATTTGATATAGATTTGTCACCCTTTGAAATAACCGTGACTCCTCCACGGAACATAATACCTTTTTCTTCCGGATTATCAGAATATTCATATGTATACTCAGGTGTCTGAATTCCCGGACACTCCCCTGTTAAATACAAAGTATTTTCATCAGCGGATGCACTGCTTTTAAGCGATGAACTAAGTTTTAAATCAAAATTTATCATTTCGTTTTTATCAGCCGAAAGCTTTATCACCATAACATCGTCGGGATACGAAATAAAATATTCTCTTTTATAATTAACTCCGTCTGATTTAAATTTAACACAAACAGTGGCTTTTTCTAAATCGAGTATTCTTTTGTAGTCCGATATATCTTCGTTTATGCCTTGAAAATCTATTTCCATATCACCAAACAGCATATACTGCTGTCCTCTTCTTCCAAGACAGTTTTCTGTTATACACTCATGAGCTTCGGCGTATTTTTCACTTTGCAATAAAGCTTTTGCCTTATTCAAAGCTTCATATGCTCCATCAATATTTATCTGTCTTGGTGTGCCCGACCAGAGCGTATCGTGATTCAAGCTTATTTTCTCATTCTTAACACCGCCGAATACCATCGCACCAATTTGTCCATTTCCGAGTGGCTGTGCTTCTGTCCAGCATTTAGCAGGTACTTTGTACATTGTTTTTGATGACATAATTTTACATCCTTTACTCTTCTTCTGCATATTTTTTGCTATATATCAATCAACAGATCAATTATCTGCCAATATCGTATACACTCATAACTTTCAAATCATCTATAAGTTCTTTAGATGAATACTCTGTTTTGGCTTTTATCATATATGGTTCTTTGTTTGTTAAATCAAAGAAATTATCCGATAACACACAATCATATTTACCAAAATCTATGCTCACGCCTTTTGCGAAAACATCGCTTGTTACTGTTATTTCAACACCGTCTTCACAATCACATATATTTACTTTAATATCCGGTTTCTTCCAATTAAAATATTTTGCAGGTGTTAACATTTGAGTAGAACGGGATATGAAATTACCATATTTGTCATAAAGGTCAGCATATACGAAATCATCATATTGATTTTGCAAATCAACTTTTAAAGATAAAACATCAGATGAAGATAATTTGTCTATTTGAATTTTTCTTATATGTGTGTTTTTTTCTTCAAAGTCCGAATTACTTACCGATAGGCGTATCTCGCCCTCAAAATCAAACATCCTTTCGTTGGAAATATTTATTGTGAGATTGTCTCCTTCTAAAAACATTCCCATTTCCACAGGGGCATAAAATTTCTTAGCAGCATAATGAAGTGCCTTATATCGAAGCTTGCTATCTACACTTGACCACGATGCAACAGGCCAACAATCATTAAACTGCCAGTATATTGAGCCCATACAATATCCTCTGTTACGTCTGAAATGTTCTACACCATATTTAATTGCCTCCGCCTGTAAAAGCTGCGAGGCATATACGAGCGTCTCAAAAGATAGTGGATAAAGATAGTTATCCGCAAGATACATAAGTATTTTCTTATTACCGCCTTTACACTTTTGATGATTTTCCATTACTCTTGAAAAACAATTCATATCTTCTGCCCTGCAAAAGGACATAATTGTTTTAATAGAAGGATAAGATTCAAACCCGTATTCTGAACAAAAACGGAAATTATGCTTTCTATATTCAGTAAAAGATGTCCCTCCGTGCCAAACATCCCAATAGTGAATATCTCCGCATGTTGCACAGTTAGGATTATCAAATCCGCCTCCAGAGGACGGGCTTGATGACCAATAAAAAGTTTCAGCGGCATATTTATCACATAATTCAGGAAATATCCGCTCATAAAGTTCAATATAATCCTCTCTGACAAGCTGACTATTTCCTATGCCCCAATCTGCAACAGCTGTCTCCATTTCGTTGTTACCACACAAAATCGCAAGCGAAGCATGATTTCGAAACCGTTTCAAATTATACACAGCCTCTTCGATAAACTCAGTTTTCATATTTTCGTTGAGCCATACATTGCAGCAAGCAACCATAAAGTCTTGCCATACCATAATTCCATACTCATCACACAGTTCATAAAATTCATCTTCCGGATAATATCCGCCGCCCCACACACGCAGTGTGTTAAAATTAGCATCTAAAGCGGTTTCTATGAGTTTTTTTGTGCGTTCCGGTGTAATTCTGGAAAGCAAATTATCCTGCGGAATGTAGTTTGCACCCATTGAGAAAATTTTAATTCCGTTTATAACAAAGCA
>JAZQLM010000244.1:0-6241 GCA_045542655.1 Clostridia bacterium
GCCAGACTTCGACGAGCAGACGAGTACTTGCGAGAGTTAAGGGGAGAGTAATCCGAAGGGAGAGGGCTGGCGAAAAAGCTTGCTTTTTTGGGAAAGAGGAGAAGCCGGCAGTTTGTAGGGGCGGATGCCTACATCCGCCCGATTTAACGAAGCAGTAAATCTCTTCCCTACAGTTGGTTGTGACGGGATGATGTGGGAAAGGTCTCATACAGATAATAAATTACGGGTTTGTCAAACTTTACAGATACAGAGAAGAGGGACTATAAAAATGAAATGCGAAAATGAAAAATGTGAAAAGAGATTTGAAGTAATTGAGGAACAGCTTCATCGGGGCGACAAAAAATTTGTTGAGCTTGCAGTAAGGCTTGATGACCTTATCGGGGCACAAAAAACGCTTACAAAAGCGTTATGGGGACTTGCCTCTTCTATAATTGTTGCTCTGGTGAGCTTTGTTCTGGGGAAAATTTAATTTAAAAATCCAATAATAAGGGGGTATGGTTATGCAAATAAAAGAAACAGGCTTTAATTGGAACGGAGGGCTTACCAAAAGAAACAGGACGGAGCGGATAATACTTCATCACAGGGCAGGAAATGGTGATGTCGTTAGTATACATAGCGAGCATATAAGACAGGGGTATACAGGAATAGGTTATCATTTTTATATTCGTAAAGACGGCAGTGTATACCGTGGAAGACCGGAAAATACTATGGGGGCACACTGTATTGGTTATAATTCAACCTCTGTGGGGGTTTGCTTTGAAGGAAACTTTGAAACAGAGCTGATGAGCAATATGCAAAGAAATGCGGGGACGGAGCTAATAGAATATATTAAAAAGATATATCCTGATGCAAAGATATATGCTCACAGGGAGCTTTGCCAGACGCTTTGCCCCGGAAAAAACTTTCCACTTTCGGAAATGAGGTTGGATGCTTCTGAAACCGGTTCGCCGGCACTTGTTTCTCCAAATGATATAACGTGGGAGCTTGCACAGAAAATTACAATTGATGACCGTGATGGATTTGTAAGGGCATTAGAGGAAGCAAAATTAAATAACAGCCCCCTTTACTGGGGATTTTACAAGGTGGTGAACAGTAGAATATGAAAGCAAATGAAGCAATAGAAAGAGTAGATGTACTTCGTCCAAATCCTTTTTCCGAGGAGGAAAAGCTAAGATGGCTTTCCGAGCTGGACGGAAAGATTTCAAAAGAGGTTTTAAAGCTTGGAAAGGTATTTGACTACACAGGAGTAGAGCCGTCCGAAACGGAGCTTCTGGTAAGGCTTCCCTACACGGATGTATACCTTTTTTACCTTTGTGCAATGATTGATTTTTTCAGCCGTGACTATGAGGAATATAATAATTCGATGCTTATGGTAAATACAATACTTAACAGTCTTGCAAAAGCTGTTATCCGTGGAGATGAGGTCTATAAAGACGAATATTCCGATAGTGAAAGCGGTGGAGCAGGAGATGAAACGGGCGGAAACACAGAAAGTGGGGACGGAGGAAATTACACAGAAGGAGCGGACAAGGGCAAGGTGGAATACTTCGGAAAATACTATATAAATATATTTTAGAAACGGGGTGAGTGATAAGTGACAGGATTACCAAGGCTTAAAAATGCAAAGAAAAAGACAAAAAAATATCTTTATAGCTTTGGAGGAATAAACAAGGGCATTGACTTTGATGCAGGAGAGCTTGAAACAAGTGAAAATGTTGGTTTTGAAAGCTATCCGGCTTTGTCGGTGAGACGAAAAAGAGTAAAGACAAGCTTTGGAACGGCACAGGATTTGTTTTACGCAAACGGAATGATAAAGATTTACAACGCAAAGGAGACAACCGATTCGGAAACGGGAGAGGTAAGTAGAACGTGTAATATTTCTTACAAAAAGGAGACTGCTTCTTCAGGCTGGTCGGCGGTGGGAACGCTTTCTGCAGATGCAGATTTAATCGGAAATGTAGGCAAAAGCGGAAAAGAGGCAATAGTGCTTGGCGATATGGCAGTTGTTTTTCCTGATAAAAAGTATCTTGATTTGAATAAAACCTATTCCGGCTGGGTTGATATTGAGGCTACCGTTTCCTATTCAAAGGATGCAGCAAATGTCTGGAATAACAAAATGGTTTTTACAAGCTCTACACATTTTTCTTCATTTAAGGATAAATTTAAGGTTGGAGATGTGGTAGACTTTTCGGGCGGTTACTATGTGGATAACAAGGCTGTGAGGGCGGACGGAAAGAAGATAATAAGGGATATTTCGTCTTCCTCTGACCGCACGGTTACCTTTGATCCGTATTCATTCGGCAGTGCAAATAACAACTATTCTGCACCTATGACCTTTACAAAAACCGTGCCGGAGCTTACTAATCTGTGCGTATGGAACGGCAGACTCTGGGGGATTGATGCTGACAATAATATATGTGCAAGCAAGTATATGAATCCGACAGTGTTTGAATATTTTGACCTTTCAAGTGCTGACAGTTATACGATGGAAACGGATACAACAGGCGACTTTACAGGAGTTGCGGCACTTGGAAATCACATTGCCTTTTTCAAGGAAAACAAAATTCACCGAATATCGGGAACTAAGCCTTCAAATTACCGTCATACCATTCTTGATACGACAGGCGTAAAAAAAGGAGCGGAGCGGTCGGTCGCAAAGCTTGACGAGGCAGTATATTATTGCGGTGGGGACGGAGTATATGTTTACGATGGCGGTACTTCAGAAAAAATTTCCGAAAAGCTTGGTACATTAACATATTCTTCGGCTGTCGGCGGTATTGACGGGAGTCATTATCTGCTTAGTCTGGCAGATGAAAGCGGAGAAAATATTCTTTACTGTTATGACGTTGAACGGAATTTATGGCTGAGAGAGGACAATCTTTCAATAAAAGCGGCTTTTAATTATCTTGGCAGTCTTCATTATCTTGCGGCAGACGGGAATATATATAACGTGCAGGCAAAGCCTGAGACGGGGATTGAGTTTTCGGTTACCTTAAGAGAGATGGAGGAAAACTTTTCGGAGAAAAAAGGCTATTCAAGGCTATATCTCAGCTATAATATGTCCGAAGGCGGAAGAATAAAGGTGGAGGTCTGCTACAGTCCGGACGGAACCAACAGGGACGGAGCTGACAGCTTTGAAACTGTCGGAATTTTTACAAATCACCGTAAAAATGTATCCGAAATAAGGCTAAGCCCTAACCGCACAGACTACATAAGATTGAGAATTACAGCTACCTCAGATGTGGTGGTGAGGAGGGTAATGCGTGAGTATCACACCTACAGGCAAGGCTAAAAAATTACTTCATCTTCCATCACGGCTGTGGCTCTCAGAATGGTCACGGTCGCAATAGTGCTGCTATGGGTTCGCCGCATTTTCGTTGAAAACACGGCTTCACTTTTACGCAGACTATTGCTCTTCCGGAAAAAAGCAGGCTTTTTCCGGTGGTGGTGAATAGTAAACGATGTACTTTGCAAAGTTTTTGACGGGACGATGTGGGCATCGTCCCCTACAGGAAGATGGGAAAGAGGAGAATTCAGTGGTAGGATGAGCTTTTTCGCAAGGGAAACCGAAAGTAGAGCCGCAATTAGTATAACGAGGGGAGGTGATATGAATGAGAACAAAAAGAGATGCTGCAAGACTTGAAGAAATTGAGGAAATGCTTTCAGAGCTTCTTGCAAGAGAAGAGGCACGCAAAGAAGAATATGGACAGAAAATGGCTGACTACGAAATAAGGGAAATTCAGCGTGGACTTGAAAAGCAGGCAGAGGCTGTAAGAGCAGACTATCCTGATTTTGACGAGGAGAAAGAGCTTGAAAACGAAGTTTTTAAAAATCTTGTACTTAACGGACTTGATATGAAAACAGCCTATGAGGCTGTCCATCTTGATGAGCTTAAAGCGGCTTCGGAGGCTAAGAAAAAACAGGCTGAGGAAGCGGCGAGTCAAACAGAGAATGTTAAGAAAAAGGCGGCAAGACCTGAGGAAAACGGAAGTATGTCAGGCGGCAGTGCACTTTTTAAGTCGGGTGTGTACGGTCTTTCAAAAAAGGAAAGAGCCGAGCTTGCCAGACGTGCACAAAAAGGCGAAATTATCAGATTTTAATATATAAAAATCTGATGAAGAGAATTTAATTCAAAATAAGAAACTAATTGAAAAAAATAAGAGAGAGGAAGATTATTTAATGTTTAAATTTGATTTACAGCTATTCGGGGGAAATCTTTACCCAAACAAAACAACTGACACAGCAGAAAATACAGCGTATTATACCGATTTATCGGCGGAAATGAAAACCTACTATTCGGATTACTTGATTGACAATGCGGTTCCGAAGCTTGTACACGAGCAGTTTGCACAGAAGCATCCTATACCTAAAAACGGCGGTAAAAATATCGAGTTCAGAAGATATTCACCGCTTCCAAAGCTTACAGAACCCATCTCGGAGGGTATGACACCCGATGGTCAGAGCCTTGATGTTACAACCGTTACATCTACTGTAAAGCAGTACGGCGGTTATGTAACGCTTACCGATATGTTAAAGCTCACAGCTATAGACAATAATATGGTTCAGGCTACAAAGCTTTTAGGAGCACAGGCCGGCTCAACTCTTGATACTATTACAAGAGAGGTATTAAACGGCGGTACATCGGTGCAGTACGGCGATTCTGACGTGATAAACGCAAGACATCTTCTTGTAGGTGGTGAGGCAGAGGGAAACAATTACCTTTCTGTTGCTGCGGTAAGAAAGGCGGTAAGATATTTAAAGACACAGAATGCTGAGAGAATTGGTGACAGCTATGTTGCTATAATTCATCCTGACGTTGCGTATGACCTTATGAGCGATCCGGCTTGGCAGAATGTAAAGACATATTGTGATCCTAAGGATATGTACGAGGGTGAAATCGGTAAAATTGCCGGTGTACGTTTTGTGGAAACAACAGAGGCAAAAATTTTCCATGCAAATGATTTGTGTTCTAATGGAAAAATGAGAACACTTTCTGTTAAAACAGATGTAACAGATGCAAATACTGTTACCGTTAATGAGCTTATCAATACAATTGATGCTAAAAAGCTTGCCGGAAGAAAGGTTGTTATCGGTTCTGCAATGTATACTGTAAGCTCAGCAAAATCAGGTTCAGCAGGTGCTGCGACGATTACGTTTGATGAGAATGTAACAGTAAGTGCAGGTGATATAATCTACCCCGGTGAAGCAGGCGGAAAGGGCAGAGATGTATATTCTACGCTTATTTTAGCTGAAAATGCTTACGGTGTAACCGAGGTTGAGGGCGGCGGTCTTCAGCATATAGTTAAGCAGCTCGGAAGTGCCGGAACTGAGGATGCACTTAACCAGAGAGCAACTGTTGGCTGGAAGGCTACAAGAACAGCTGAACGTCTTGTGGAAGCCTTTATGAGACGAATTGAGACCTGTTCGACATTTGAATCAGGTGCTAACTAATATCTGATTTATTAATTAAACTATTGAGGGGACGGCAAAAGGCATTGAGGGTGCTGTCCCCTGCAAATAAAAACTTAGAATTTAAAAGGAGATAAAAATTATGGCAAAAACAAAAGCTGAAAATACAACAATGACAATGGAGGATGTACAGAAAAAAATTGATGAAATGCTGAAGGCGGCGGAAATAAAGGCTAAAGAAATAATTGAAAGTGCTGCATCAGGAAAAACAGAGAGCCTTTCTGGAGCGATTAAGGCAGAAATTGCAAGAAATGAGGAATATGTAGAGGTAAAGCTCTTTAAGGATAATGATAAATATCAGGATGATGTATATGTTGCTGTCGGAAATCAGAACTGTGTTATAAAACGTGGTGTTCCGGTAAAAATCAAAAGAAAATTTCTCCTTGCACTCAATCAGTCCGATGAACAGGATTTGAAAACAGCAAACCTTATAGAGCGTGAAAGCGGAAGCTTTAAGGAGATAGGCTAAAGGTAAGAGGGAGCAAATGAAAATGCGTGTTACAAAGGGGACAATTATACGGACAATAATGCTCGCTTTGGTAATCATCAATATGATATTAAAAAAGCTTGGCTTTGATGTTTTGAATATTGAGGAAGATACTGTGACAGGTTTTGTATCAGCACTTCTTGAAATAGCGATAATTGTGGTTTCATTCTGGAAGAACAATAGCTTTTCCGAGAATGCACGCAAAGCAGACGAGTACTTGGGAGAGTTAAGGGGAGAGTAATCCGAAGGGAGAGGGTTCCCGAAAAAGCTTGCTTTTTTGGGAAA
>JAZQLM010000245.1:0-4612 GCA_045542655.1 Clostridia bacterium
TATTGCAAAAATAATCGTCCAAAGCATTAAGTTTAATTCCTTTCAAATTTTACTGATTTATTTTCTTAAATTCACGTATCTCCTGATTGACAGCAATAATATCATCAAGCGTAGGAGCGGAAATGTTTTTGTATTCAGACATTGTCTTTTCAACATAATCTGCAATTTCCAGAAACTTAATCCTATCCTCTAAAAATGCGTAAACGGCATTCTCGTTTGCGGCATTGAGTACAGTTGGCATTATACCGCCGTCCTTTCCTGCCTTCTTTGCAAGCTTTAGCATACGGAAGGTTTCCTCATCAGGTTCGTAGAATGTAAGTTTTGAAAGCTTTTTAAGGTCAAGAGGCTCATCTTGTGAATAGAGTCTGTCGGGGTAAGTAAATGCGTACTGAATAGGGTGAGTCATCGAGGGGAGTGACATCTGTGCGATTACAGATTTATCGTCAAATTCTACCGCAGAATGTATAATGCTTTCACGGTGAACAATAACCTCAATGTCATCAATTGCAGTATCAAAAAGCCATTTTGCTTCAATTATCTCAAGTCCTTTGTTCATTAAGGTTGCACTGTCAATAGTGATTTTTGCTCCCATTGTCCATGTCGGGTGCTTCAGAGCATCCGCTTTAGTTACGTTTTTAAGTTCATCCTTTGTTTTGCCGAAAAACGGACCTCCTGAAGCGGTGAGAAGTATTCGGCGTAGCTTCTTTGAATTATTGGAAAGTAAACATTGGAAAATAGCAGAGTGTTCACTGTCAACGGGCATAAGCTGTACGCCTGACTTTTTTATGCTGTCCATAAAAAGACTGCCTGCCGTCACAAGAGTTTCCTTGTTGGCAAGAGCAATGTTTTTCCCTGCTTCAATTGCCGCAAATGTGGGTTTAAGTCCTGCAAAGCCCACAATAGAGGAGAGGACTGTGTCACATTCCTCTTCCGTTGCAACCTCTAAAAGACCTTCTTCTCCGCATACAACCCTGACAGATGTGTCCGAAAGGGACGCCTTAAGGGAGAGAAAATTGTCTTCACTTGCTGTTGCCACGATTTTTGGACGGTATTTTCTTGCCTGTTCTTCCAATAATTTTATATTTGAATTTCCGCTAAGTGCGGTAAGCTCAATGTTTTTTAAATTTTTCAGGTCATCGACAACCTTTAGTGCCTGTGTTCCGATTGAACCGGTCGAACCGAGAATAGAAAGCTTCATATAATAATATGCCTCACTTTTGTATTTTTATGATATTTTAACATATTCTGATAAAATTTTCAATAGCATATTTAAAAACGGCTGTCTCAAAACTGAGAAGCCGTTTTTTTATTAGTATAAGTTTACAAAGTTGAATATAAAATAAATTACAGGTGCTACAAATATAAGACTATCACATCTGTCGAGTATTCCGCCGTGACCGGGGAGAAGATTTCCGTAATCCTTTATTTTATACTCACGTTTTATAACAGATGCGGCAAGGTCACCGGTTTGTGATATTGCTGCGGTTATAAGACCTGCAAAAAGCAGTTTTATCAGGTTAAAGTCTGCATTTGCAAGAGAGTTATAAAAATAACCCATTAATACAAATACAACAGCTGTGCCACCAAGTCCGCCGACAGCACCCTCAATTGTCTTTTTGGGACTTATTTCGGGGCATAACTTATGTTTTCCAAGAAATACACCTGTAAAGTATGCAAGACTGTCTGTTACAAAAGCACCTACAACTATGAACCATATTAGAAATTTTCCGTATTCCAGCTTATGTACAAGCATAATGTATGAAAGAAGATATGGTATATAAGCAAGTGAAAATATTGTAAGTGCAGCATCGGTGGTTTTTATATCCTTATGGAGCTTAAGAAATACTGCAAAAAGGACCAGAAACCATACCGAAAATGCGGCAGAAAACAGATGAGGTAAATATACCTTAAAAACTATTACAGCAACAACACCGACGTAACCCAAAACACACAAAGCAGTTTTGTCCTTTAAGCCGACCGCATTGTAAAATTCATAAACACCCATAAGAGCGACTGCTGTTACAGTAAGAGCTAATAAAGCGGTGCTTCCGAATAAGAGGAGAAGCACAAGAAGAGGAACGGCAAGAAGTGCCGTTATTATCCGTGTTTTCATAATTCTACACCTTTCCAAAGCGTCTGTTTCTCTTCTGATAATCCAATATAGCACGCCTCAGGTCATCTTCCTTAAAATCAGGCCAGCAAATATCGTTAAACCAAAATTCCGCATAAGCTGCCTGCCATAAAAGAAAGTTTGAGAGCCTTAGCTCGCCGCTTGGTCTTATTATAAGATCAACATCCGAATTTTCTTTTGTATACATAAGTCTGCTGAAATTTTCTTCCGTAAGGTCATCAAGACTTAAATTCCCGCACTTTATATCAGCTGCAAAAGCCTTTGCGGCATGTATAATTTCATCACGTCCGCCGTAATTAAGGGCAACATTTAAAACAAGTCCTGTATTATCTCTGGTAATTTCTTCTGCGTGCCTGATTGCCTCTTTTATTTTATCGGAAAGAGGTGTCTGGTCACCGATTACCTTGAGAATACAGTTTGTACCCTTAAATTGTTCTTCCGCCTGCAGAAGATAGTTGTATAACAAATCCATAAGGGCATCAACCTCTTTTTGAGGTCTGTTCCAGTTTTCGGTTGAAAAGGCATATGCTGTAATGACCTTAACACCGAGGCTGTTTGCATATTTAACGATTTTTTTCAGGGTTTCAGCACCCTGCTTATGACCTGCAGAACGGGGAAGATGTCTTTTAGTTGCCCATCTTCCGTTTCCGTCCATTATAATTCCGATATGCCTCGGGATATTATTCATATCAAGCTCTTCGGTAGCTTCTTTTTTAAAAAAGTTAAAAATCTTCACTGTTTTGTCCGACAGCAGCAAATTAAACCGCCATAATTTCCTTTTCTTTTTCAGTTGCAATATCGTCTATTTCTTTAACGAATTTGTCAGTGAGCTTCTGAACCTGTGTTTCAAGATTTTTCAAATCGTCCTCGGTAATCTCACCGTCTTTTTTCTGCTTTTTAAAGTCTTCAAGAGAATCACGGCGTACCGCACGAACTGCAACCTTTGCGTCTTCGCCTCTTTTTGAAATTGATTTAACAAGCTCTTTTCTGCGTTCCTCTGTAAGCGGAGGGAAGTTGAGACGGATACATTTTCCGTCGTTATTCGGTGTTAAGCCGATGTCAGATTTTAAGATAGCCTTTTCAACATCGCCGAGGATTGTAGCATCCCAAGGCTGAATGATAATGGTTCTTGCCTCCGGAACAGAAATTGTTCCAACCTGTGCGAGAGGTGTTGCAACACCGTAATATTCAACGGTTATCTTGTCCAAAATAGCAGGATTTGCTCTTCCGGCTCTGATTGCCGCATAGTCAGCCTTTAATGCTGTGATGGCTTTTTCCATTCTTGTTTCTGTATTTTTCATAATCAAATCTCCTTTTTTAATAATATGTATTTTTATTCAACGATTGTTCCTATTTCTTCGCCCTGAACTGCACGGATAATATTTTCAGGATCATTAAGTCCGAAAACGAGAATCGGAATTTTGTTATCCATACAAAGGGATGTTGCGGTAGAGTCCATAACGCCAAGTCCACGGTTTAAAACGTCTATATAGCTGAGCTTATCAAACTTTACAGCATTGGGATTTTTATTCGGATCACTGTCGTATACAGCGTCAACCTTCTTTGCAAGAAGAATCACTTCAGCATCAATTTCTGCCGCTCTGAGAGCCGCTGTTGTGTCAGTTGAGAAGAAAGGATTTCCTGTTCCGCAAGCAAAAATAACAACTCTGCCCTTTTCGAGATGACGCATAGCCTTAAGTCTTATATACGGCTCGGCTATCTGTCTCATTTCAATTGCTGTCTGTACCCTTGCGTTCACACCCTCCTGTTCAAGTGCATCCAAAAGTGCAAGCGAATTTATAACCGTAGCGAGCATACCCATATGGTCGGCTCTTGAACGGTCCATTCCTTCGCCTGTTCTGCCTCTCCAGAAATTACCGCCGCCCACAACAATTGCAATTTCAACGCCAAGGTCACTGCATTCCTTGATTTTTTTTGCAATTGTGCTTACTGTATTTGAATCAAGACCGAAGCCTTTTTCTCCTGCAAGTGCTTCGCCGCTGATTTTTAACATAACTCTCTTATATTTGATTGGCATAATTGACTACCCCCATTTATATATTTAAAATTTAATAATAAGCTTACGGAATTTCAACAACGGTAATGTCTTCGGTTGCAGATTCGTTAATGCTTTTATCGTCAGACTTTGTTATTGTTGTCTCGGGCGAAAAGCTCTGAGAACTGTTTTGCGTGCCGCTTTGTGAAGCTGAGCCTGATGAAGCAGAGGCAGAACTGCTTTTTGAAGTAGATGATGAAGCCTCTGAGGATGTGTTTTTTGAATCTGTTTTATTATCGCTGCTTTTTTGTGAATGTTTTGACTCTGTTGAAGTACTGCCTGATGAAGAATTACTCTTTGTAGATGTTGTTGATGAGCTACCTCCTGAATATCCGCCGGAGTAAGAGCCTACGGTTTTATTCTTTTCAAGCTGTATTTCGAGTTGTTCTATAGCACTTTCAAGGCTTTTAACCTCGTCCTTTAAC
>JAZQLM010000246.1:0-6040 GCA_045542655.1 Clostridia bacterium
TTTTGAAACAAATGATTGGTCTTAAGGTTAAGAATCTGTGGCTCTACGGCATAAACAAAAAAGCAAAAGGAGGCACAGAAAATGCTTAATATTACAGGAAATAAAAAAGTATATCTTACGATTTCAATAGTTTTAATGCTTGTAAGCATTGTCAGCCTTTTAATTCAGGGTTTTAACCGTGACACCGATTTCGTTGGCGGTATGGCACTCACCTACACAATCAAAGGTGATGTTGTAGTTGAAGACGTTGACAATATCGTTTCAGAAGCACTCGGTGCAAAGCAGAAGGCTTCATCAGTTCAGAAGTCAGAAAAGAATGATGTTATAATCAAATTCGGTTACGACAATTCACTCAAAACAGACGAAGAACGTGCAGCATTTGCTGATGAAAAAATCAAAGCTATCACAGATGCTCTTACAGCTAAGTATACAGATGTTGAACTTTCAAACCGTGATATAGTTTCACCGTCAACAGGTATGGAACTTGCAAGAAGTGCAGTTTGGATGTCAATTCTTGCAGCACTTGCAATCCTTGTTTACATCACCTTCAGATTTGAATTTTTCTCAGGTGTTGTTGCAGTGCTTGCTCTTGTTCACGACATACTCATTCTCTGCGGTGTATACTCTCTGTTCCAGATTGCAATTGATACAAACTTTATCGCTGCAATCCTCACAGTTCTCGGTTATTCTATCAATAACACAATCGTTGTATTTGACAGAATAAGAGAAAATACACGTCACGCAAAGAAACAGACATATGCTGAAATTGCAAACAGAAGTATCAATCAGACTCTCGGACGTTCAATCAATACAACCATTACAACTCTTCTTACAATTGTTATGGTTTATATCCTTGGCGTTTTATCAATCAAAGCTTTCACGATGCCAATTATCATCGGTATTGTAGTCGGTACCTATTCATCAATTTTCGGTGCAGGTTCCGTTTGGGCAGCTTGGAGAGACAGTGCTGTTAAAGCTAAAAAGGCTTAATCTTTAAAAAGTATTTTTATAACGTTCGCCCTCTGCGGTGCGAACGTTATTTTTTTTGCTTTATATCTATTGAATTTTTTTGGATAAAGTGTTAAAATAAGGAGAATAATAAGAAGAATATAAAAGGAGAGTTTTTATGCCCTATATTGCAATTAAAGCATATCCAAAGGATACAGAGATAAAACAAAAGGTAGTTGACGAAATTAACGAAATTTTTATGAAATACTGGGGTTGCCCACAGGAAGCAATTTCAATTTCACTTGAAGAATTTGCACCGGAGGAATGGACTCAAAAGGTAGTAAAGCTTGAAATAGAGACAAAGCTTGATAAAATGATGATTATATCCGGTGAAAAGAAGTATTAACTTTGCGAGGTAATTATGAATAAAATCAATATTAACAGCGAGAGAGTATTTAAATATTTTGAGGATTTATGTAAAATCCCGAGAGGCTCTGGTAATATGGAAGCCATAAGTAAATTCTGTCTTGATTTTGCCGAAAAACATTCGCTTAAAGCAGTTCGTGACGATGCAAACAATGTCATAATTTTTAAAGACGGAAGTTCAGGCTATGAAAATTCCGAGCCTGTTATTCTTCAGGGACACCTTGATATGGTATGTCAAAAAACAGAAGACTCAAAAATAAATTTTGAAACAGACGGGTTAGAAATATACCGTGACGGAGATTTTCTTAAGGCAAAAGGAACAACCCTTGGTGCCGATAACGGAATTGCGGTCGCAATGGTTATGGCATTGCTTGAAAGAAATGATATTTCTCATCCGCCTATTGAGGCGGTCTTTACCACCGATGAAGAAATCGGTATGATAGGTGCAGGCAAGCTGTCGGTTGATTTACTTAAGGGTAAAAAAATGATAAATATTGACTGCGAAAACCCACAGGAGCTAACCGTATCCTGTGCAGGAGGAAGCGATTTTGTTCTTTTGGTTCCAACAAAGAAAAGTAATGTTTCAGGTAAAAAGTTTACCTTAACAGTAAGAGGTCTTAGAGGCGGTCACTCCGGTGTTGAAATAAACAGCGGCAGAGTAAACTCAAACATTTTGACAGGAAGAATACTAAACCATATGAAAAATATCGCAGAATTTGATATTTTAAGTATAACCGGTGGTGATAAGGCAAACGCTATCCCCGTTATGACAACTGTTGAAATTGTAGCGGAAAATTTTGATAATTTTAAAAATGCGTTTAGCTCTTATACAGAAATAATAAAAAAAGAAATTTCGACAAGAGAACCGGATTTTGAAGCAGTTCTTTCGTCCCCTACCGATGGTACATTTGATGTTCTTGACAAGCCTTGTCTGAATAAGCTTATCTATATGCTGTGCTGTGTTCCAAACGGAGTTCTTGAAATGAGCTATGATATAGACAATCTTGTTGAAACTTCACTGAATTTGGGAATACTTAAAACAGAGCCTGAAAAAATTATTTTGCATTTTGCACTCAGAAGCAATAAACAAACTGCACTGACAGCACTTGAGGAAAAACTTGCTGCTATAGCAGATTTCAATGACTGCATTTTTGAAGCATACGGACATTATCCCCCGTGGGAATTTAAAAATGACAGTGAGCTTCAGTCACTTTACAAAAGCACTTATAAAGAGCTTTTCGCAAAAGAGCCAAAAGTGGTAGCAATCCACGCAGGACTTGAATGTGGTATATTTGCTTCAAAAATAGAGGGACTCGATTGCATTGCAGTAGGTCCTGAAATGCACGATATACACACCGTAAACGAAAAACTCAGTATTCCTTCAACGGTTGCTATGTATGAACTTATTCTGAGCCTTCTTGAAAAGAGTAAATAACATAGTTTTAAGGGGATGTAAAAAGTTTTTTCATCCCCTGATTCTTTTTCAATTTTTGAAAAAAGTGTTGACTTTTACGAGAATTTATGTTATACTTACTAAGTTGTTTGGTCCGGTAGTTCAGTTGGTTAGAATGCCAGCCTGTCACGCTGGAGGTCGTGGGTTCGAGCCCCATCCGGATCGCCAATTGCTGTTGTAGCTCAGCTGGTAGAGTGCATCCTTGGTAAGGATGAGGTCGGCAGTTCAAGTCTGCTCAACAGCTCCAAAAGAAGCTTGCAACCTAATGGTTTGCAAGTTTTTTTGTTTTTTCAAAAACGTATTTATATTTTTACTCTTTTACTTTTTTGGGTTAAAAACTCCCTTTTTTAGTTATAGAAAAAAATATGATTGAAATTATGAGGCAGTTATTATATAATATAATTACACCAAATCACATTCTCCACATATACTTATTGTGGGGGTGAAATTTTATGCTTCGCATAACGGTAATTTTAATCCTGTGCCTTTTTGCGGCAGTCGGTATGGCACACATATACGATAAATACATATCATTTATCTTTGAAGAGGGGCGAAAGCATCTCAATTCTCCGTACCTTGTTATAACCGCAAAAAATCAGCAGGAAAACATAGAAACCACAATCCGTTCGCTTATATGGAAAAGCTACAGGCTTTTAAACGAGGCAAATCTCTTTGATATTGTAGTTGTTGACCTCGGTTCAGACGATGATACACCTGTTATTTTAAGGCAGCTTGAGGAAGAGTACGATTTTCTTCATCTGTATTCCAAGCAGGATTACATAGACAAAATTGCACACGAATTTTAGAAAACTTATTTCACAAAAGGGCTGGTATTATAATGCTTGATAACACCGAATTTAAAGACGACAATTTAATATCCGACTATACACCTGATACGGATTACACGTCCGATGCAGCTCCCGAGGAGGAAAAAACCAAGCTTTGCGGAATGGTTGAGGAAATTATTTTCCGCAATGCTCAGAACGGATATACCGTTTTGGTTTTATCCTCCGATAAGTATATATACACACTTTCAGGTACTATGCCCGACCTTTCTGACGGACTTAAAATTACCGCATATGGAAAATTCAAGAAACACCCCGACTACGGCGAGCAGTTTGCCGTAAGCTATTACGAGGTCAGTATGCCCTCCGAGGAGACTGAAATCGAAAATTATTTGGCTTCTGGCATACTTCCGTATGTAGGAAGGGCAACCGCAAGAAAAATAGTTGAGCTTTTTGGTCTGCATTCTCTTGACATTATAGAAAATGAACCGGAAAAGCTTGCCCTAATACGAGGAATTTCAAAAAAGAAGGCAGACGAAATAAATAAAAAATACCTTGAACAGATAGGCATAAAAGAAATCATTATGTTTTTTCAGAGGTTTGGGATTTCTCCTGCACTTGCCGCAAGAGCATTTAAAACGCTCGGTCCGAATACTCTTGCTCTCGTTAAGCAAAATCCGTATATTCTTGCAGATGAGACAAGCGGCTTTACCTTTTCAACAGCAGATGAAATAGCAAAAAAGCTTGATTTTCCCAAGAATGCCCCCGAGCGTGTAAAGTCATATTTAAGATACACACTCACAAATGCCGCTTATTCAAGCGGTCATACCTTTCTGCCCCAGCCTGCTCTGGTAGCAAACGCAAGAGCCGCACTTGAGCTTTCTGAGGATGATGTACTCGATGCTCTCAGCGAGCTTTTAATGAGTGAAATTCTTGTAAAGGACAAGCATACCGACTATGATGCAATTTATCACAGAATGTTTTTTAATGCCGAGAAAAATGTTGCAGAAATTCTAAAAGAGCTAAGCTCGGTGTATTTTGATGAAAACCAAAGCCAAACAGACTCAATTATTGAAGAGGTTGAAAAAGAAACCGGTATCATCCTTGAAGAGTCACAGAGAAAAGCTGTTGAATCAACCTTTACGAACTCTGTTATGGTTATTACGGGCGGACCGGGAACAGGAAAGACTACAATAATAAACACCATTATACGTTCAATGGAAAAGCTTAATATGCGTGTTAAGCTTACCGCACCGACAGGACGTGCGGCAAAAAGAATAAGCGAGGTAAGCGGTGCAGATGCAAAAACCATTCACCGTCTTTTGGAATGTAATTCCGATACCGAAAACGGTATGACAAATTTTGCAAAAAACGAAAATAATAAGCTTGAATGTGACGTCTTAATCGTAGACGAAACCTCAATGGTGGATATACTTTTAATGCAAAGTCTACTGCTTGCACTTCCCAAAGGTATACGGCTCATTTTTGTCGGGGATGCCGACCAGCTTCCCTCTGTAGGTGCAGGGAATGTGCTTCGTGATATAATAAATTCCGAAATGGTGCTTACAATAAAGCTTACAAAAATCTTCAGGCAGGCACAAGAGAGTATGATAGTAGTAAACGCCCACCGCATAAACAGCGGTGACTACCCATTTTTAAACGATTTTGACAACGACTTTTTCCTTGTAAAACGGACTAATGTCATAAATATTCCCGACACGGTATGCGACCTTGCCGCAGCAAGACTCCCTCTTGCCTACGGCTTTGACCGCACAAAGGATATACAGGTACTAAGCGTTACAAAAAAGGGCGAAATGGGGGTATATGCACTGAATAATGCCCTACAGGCAAGGCTTAATCCGCCATCACCGGATAAGCCTGAAAAAATTTCTTCCTCCTGTATTTTCCGTCTCGGCGATAAGGTAATGCAGATAAAAAATAATTACAATATGCCATGGAGAAAAGAATATACCGATGAGAAGGGAACGGGTATTTTCAACGGAGATATTGGGTATATTACAAATATAGATTCAAAAAATCGTAACCTCACCGTGCTTTTTGACGACCGTATTGTGGTCTATGATTTTCTTATGCTTGATGAACTGGAGCTTGCATATGCAATGACCGTCCATAAAAGTCAGGGAAGTGAATTTGAAGCAGTTATCCTGCCGATTTTCGATACCCACCGCCTGCTGATGAGCAGAAATATACTCTATACAGCTGTAACACGTGCCAAAAAGCTGGTTGTACTTGTCGGGACGGAAGAAACGCTTTCCTCTTTTATCAGAAATAATTCTACCATATCCCGTTATTCAGGGCTTAAAGACAGATTATATATATATTAAAAAAAATCAAAAAAAGTTCTTGACAAACAGCGGTTTTTGTGGTAATATATTCTTTGTTCTTACGGACAAATAATAAATGGCGG
>JAZQLM010000247.1:0-3642 GCA_045542655.1 Clostridia bacterium
CCTATGGAAAAGCTTGAAAGCTATCTTTTAGAATGGGGAATTACCGTAAACAACGATTTGGTTATTGAAACAAGTACAAGTCATTCGTACGGCTCAGACTCAGGTCTTGCAATTCCTGCCCCAATTCTTTCAGAACACGAAATAAACAAAAACATTATCGAGGGCGGACTTGTGTTTATGTCACCTTATTCGGGAAGTGTTACGATTAATGACTCCAATATAAGATATGCAAAAACCTCACCTCTTTTGGTAAGCTCCGATAAGGCATACTCTAAAACAAACCTTTCAAGCAGTACAATGAGCAAGGAAGAGGGCGACTTAAACGGTCCGCTTACGATTGCGGCAATTTCCGAGATGCAGGATCAGTCAAGAGCAAAGGTTGTTGTAATTAGCTCTCTTCACTCAATGGAATATACAGGTATTCTTGACGAGGCAAGCTATGCAAACGGAGATTTTCTCTTAAATACAGTTTCTTATATAACAGAAAAATCAAATCCGCTTGACATAAGAGCAAAGGTAATCAGTTCTTCAACTCTTACAATGAATCAGACACAGATAATAATATGCTATATAATAATTCAGTATCTTATACCTGCTCTGATAATTGCGGCAGGTCTTGCGGTATGGCTCAGGAGGAGATATTTATAATGACTTCTAATTCAAAGAAAATATTATTAATTGTAATTGGTATAATATTAGTTGCGTCTCTTGCAGTAGCATATCGTATGGTTTCAAAAATGGAAGTGAACGACGAAAAACCGGCTGATGATGCTATAGGAAGCTCTGCATTTGAAATTTATAACATTTCGGACGAAAATCTGTCAGAAATTGAAATAAAGAATAGTACAGGTTTGTTTACCTTTGTAAGAGGCGAGGAAACAGAAACAAATGCAGAGGGCAAGGAACGTAAAAAAGTAGTATATGTAAGCAAGGAAAAGCCTGATACAATGCTTTCTCAGTCAAAAATTAAAAATATGCTCTATGATTTCTACTCCTTCTATGTTAAGAAGGTTATCACAGAGGATGTGGAAAAAGCTTTAGAATACGGATTTTCAGAGGACAGTCCTGAAGTTACCGTTACTGATATAAACGGAGCTAAGACAAGGTTTGTGCTTGGGGACAAATCTTCGGTAGATGAAAATTACTATGTTATGAAGGACGGGGATAATAAAATTTATCTTATGTCAGGAAACAAGGCGAAGTCTTTTACAGCCGACTTTTCAGAATATCGTGAGAGAAACCTTGGCACAATGGACTCAAATACACTGCTTAGCTTCTCTGTTACGGATAAGGGTGAACGTGTAATAGGTATAAGATACAAAAATCAGGATGATAAAGAGGTTGTTACAACGGAGCTTACAACCTACGTTATGACATATCCTTATAACGGAGCGGTCCGTATTGAGCCGTTTTCAAAAATGATGGAGGCGTATGCCGATGTTATCGTGGAGGATTTTGTAGAGGATAATCCGTCTGATTTGTCAATCTATGGACTTGACAATCCGCTTATGGCAGTTTTACAGGATGTCAAGGGTAATGTTCACAGACTTAAATTCGGACTTACAGACGAAAAGGGGAATATATATACCCTGTATAATGAGTATGATTTCGTATTTACAACAAGTCCTGAAATGTACAATGCTGTAAAGAATATTGATCCTTTTGAATATGTAGAGAAATTTGCAAATATCTACAATATATTGGATGTGAAGAATGTTACTGTTACAGCTTCTGAAAAGAGTTATTCGCTGGATATTAACAAAATTTCAGAGGAAGAATACACTTATAAAATAAACGGCAAGGATGCCGTTGAGGACGGCTTTAAATCGGTATATCAGAGTATAATCGGACTTGTTATTACAAGTGAGACCGATACTCCTAAACAGGATGTTCAGTACTGTACGATTGACTTTACATTCAATAACGGCACAAGCAAAAGAACGGTTATATTTGAATATGATGACAGAAATTATGGTGTGCTGAAAAATGACGGAACATACAGCCTTACGCTTAAGAAAAATATTATTAATATGATGGCAATGCTTAAGGATTTTGATGATGATCCGACAGTAGAACCGTAAAATAAAAGACCTGCATATACTCTTGGTGTGTGCAGGTTCTTTCGTTTAAAAATACATTTGTTTAAATTTGCCAAAAATTTAAACTCGATATGTAATATAATCGAAAAAATACCACTTGATTTTACAAAGGTTTTGTGAGATAATAACCTTGTGTATATTTTAATTTCAGGGGAGGATTTTTTATGAAATTAAAAACAGAAAACAATGCGGCTGAAAAAAACGAAAACACAGAAGAAAGAGGAAAAAGAGCCTCTAAAAAGCATTTTAGTTTTAATGGCAGAGCGAAAACAATTGTTTTATGCGGTGCTTCTTTTGTGGTTTGCATTCTCCTAGTGTTATGCGTTCTTGCTGCAAGAGTTCAGAAATATGACAAAATTTTCCCCAATGTTATTGTAGAAGGTATTAATTTGGGCGGACTTTCAAAAGAGGAGGCTCTGCAAAAGCTTAATACGGAATACATCCCAAAGCTTGGTGAAAAGGAATATAAAATAGTTCTTGCCGATTTTACAGGCAAACGTATTGAGCCTGAGAGAAGTGTAAGCTTTAAGGCGGAGGATATTGATGCCGCTGCTGATATAGAGCTGATGGTTCATTCGGCGTATCAGCATAAAAGGGATAAGGGATTTTTCGGAAAAATGTTTGCGTTTTACGGTGCAAAGAATAAGCCATTGATATGCGAAATGCCGAATAAGGTGAGCAGCGAAAAAATAGATTTGATGATTACTTCTCTTGCCGAAGGACTTGAAACGCCTGTTGAGGAGCTTTCTTACAGGCTTGACGGGGATGTACTTACGATAGTTAGCGGTCACGGCGGAGAAAGAGTAGACAGAAAAACGGCTGAAAATTTCATTAAAAAAGGCGTTTTTTCCCTTTCAGATGAGGAAATACTTTTATGGATTGAAAGGGCTGAGCCTCAAAAGGCTGATGCGGATAAATTGTATGAGGAAATAACAAACGCCGCTAAAGATGCAAGCTATGAAAGACTTGACGGAGAAATCGTAATCAATGAGGATTTTCCCAAGGTTGAGCTTGATAAAAATGATTTAAAGAAGGCTCTCGCCACGACTGAGCCGGAATATAAAATAAATGTTAAAACAACACCGGCAGATGTTACCGCAGAGGAATTAAAAGCAAAGCTTTTCAGGGATAATATGGGTAGCTGGACCTCAAGATTTTCTGCTTCAAATGTTCCCCGTTCTTCAAATGTAAGACTTACAGCGTCAAGAATTAACGGCGTAACACTTCTTCCGGGTGAGGTGTTTTCCTATGATAAAACAATCGGTTCAAGAACTGCCGCAAACGGATATAAGGTTGCAGGTGTTTATGTTGGAAATAAAGTGGAAGAAGGAATAGGCGGAGGTATCTGCCAGACATCCTCAACACTTTATTCGGCGGTTTTGTATTCAAATCTTGAAATAGTTTCAAGAACCTCACATTCACTTCCGGTAAGCTATATGCCGCCCGGACAGGATGCAACTATTGCAGAGGGATATATTGACTTTAAGTTCAGAAATAATACCGATTATCCGGTTAAGATAGTGTGTACTACAACAAGTTCCAC
>JAZQLM010000248.1:0-4120 GCA_045542655.1 Clostridia bacterium
CCCGACCGCTTCTTAGGGTGTCAAGGAATACCTTTTGATTTTCATAATTAGAAGAAATTTTTATATATTCTTCATTTAGTTCGGTTATCTGACCTGAAAGTAAAGTATTTTTTTCAAGAATTATCGCCGATTCTTCAGCGAGACTCTTGTATTTTCCATCAAGCTTTAAAAGCTCTTCTTTTAGAGTGGCTTCTTCTGAGGTCAGCTGGTTTATTTCTGAAATTCTCGACAAAAAGCCGCTGCTTTTACCTATACTTCCGCCTGTCATAGCACCGCCGGGACGGATTAATTCACCCTCTAAGGTGACTATCATCAGCTTATGACCGGATTTTCCGGCTATTAAAACGGCATTATCTATGTTATCGACTACAACAACAGCACCTAAAACACTGCTGACTATATTTTTATAAATTTTCTCACATTTAACAAGCTCAGAAGCAAGAGCAATAAAACCTTTTTCACCTGAGATGGATGATACATCGGTGTTTCTCGGCTTTACTACAGATATAGGTAAAAATGTTGCTCTGCCCGATTTTGAAGATTTTAAATATTCAATAGCTATTTTTGCATCTTCTTCGTCATCACATACAATATTTTGTCCCGTGTTCTGAAGGGCTACATCAATTGCGGTAACATATTTTTTTTCGGTATTAATTAGCTGTGATAAAGGTCCGTGCAGAACAGCTTTTCTGAGTATTCCACTGTTAAATGCAGACATAACCGCCTTTACACTCTTTCCGTATCCCTCAAACTCATTTTCCATTTCTTCAAGAACTGCTCTTTTAGAATTTTTTTGAGATATTTGGCTTATTAAAAACTGTTTTTTATCAGAGAGTGACTTTAATTCATTTTCATTATTATTAAGAAGCTTTTTAGCTTCTTCAAATTTATCCTTTAACTCTGATATTTCGGCATATTTACGCTCTTTTTCTTCGGATAATTGATTGAAATTGACTTCAAATTCTTTATAATCATTATCCTTACTTTTAAGCTCGTCACAAATTACACTTTTTCGTGAATTGTATGTAGAAATCAAAAGCTCTGATGACAAAATCTTTTCTTTTGAAGATATAATAACTAAATTCTTTTCTTCCGTTTGGGCAGTCAAGCTTTCAAGCTGCTTATTTAATGAATTAAGTCCGGTCTCATAATTTTCAAAGCATTCCTGCTTCTTTGAAAGCTCAGCTTCATTTTTCTCTTTTTCCGATGTTAAAGCTTTAATCCTCGCTTTGTATTCCGAAAGCATTTCATCAAGATATTTTCCGCTGCCTGCACTTCTTTCTATGTCATTTTCAATACGTTTAATATTTTCCTTCTCGTGTTCTAAATTGGTGAGTAAAATATTTATTCTGTTTGAATAATCATTAACGGCCGCTATGCTTTCTTTTTCATTGTCTCTGTACTCTTCGGTAAGCTTCTCAATTTCAGAAATTTCATCATACATACTGCTTATTTGCTTTTCAGAAAGCTCAATATTGTTTTCTATAACTTCTATATCAAAAGAAAGCTCTTTGTAATTTTTTTCAATTACTTCAAGCTCTGATTTTGATTTTCTTATATTAATAACTGATACCTTTAAATCAAGAGCTTTAAGCTCTTCTCTTAAGTTAAGGTATTTTTTTGCCTTTTCAGACTGTTCTCGTAAGGGTTCAAGCTGATTTTCAAGCTCGGATAAAATATCATAAATTCTTGTTAAATTTTCTGTAGTATTAGAAAGCTTTTTTTCTGCTTCGTATTTGCGGTATTTATACTTTGTAATACCTGCTGCTTCTTCAAAAATATGCCTTCTGTCCTCTGATTTGTTACTTAAGATTTCATCAATTTTTCCCTGACCGATGATTGAATATCCTTCTCTTCCGAGACCGGTATCCATAAATAATTCGTGAATATCCTTAAGCCTGCAGGGGGATTTATTTATACTGTATTCACTCTCGCCGCTTCTGTAAACACGGCGTGAAACGGTAATTTCTTCAAAGTCCAACGGGAATATTTTTGCAGAATTGTCCAAAGTTAAAGAAACCTCTGCAAATCCGAGAGGCTTCCTCGCTACCGTACCGGCAAAAATAACATCCTCCATCTTACTTCCACGGAGAGATTTTATACTCTGTTCACCCATTACCCAACGTATTGCGTCAGAAATGTTGCTTTTTCCGGAGCCGTTCGGTCCTACAATTGCAGTTATCCCCGGATTAAAGTCAAGATATATTTTGTCAGCAAAGGATTTAAAACCCTGCATTTCAACACTTTTTAAATACAAACGGCTACCTCCTAAAATTTCTTTCTTCCCGAAACTGCCTCACACAGCATGTCCGAAAACTTTCTGAAGCTCATTTTATCAACATTAAATATAACAGAAATTCCAAGCTCCTTTGCACGGCTTAAAAAATACATATCAGGCTCAAAATATGTTGCAACAAGAATTTTTTTGGTATGTGTACCTCCGAATTTATGAGCAACAACCGAAAGCTTATAAAGCTCATCTGAGGTTACAGTACCATTTTTACATGACACAAATACAGGAGTTACGTCCTTTGTAAACATTACATCAATTTCATTATTTACATTTTCTTCAAAAATTTCCTTGTTTGAAGTCTCACCATCAGCTGTGCTTTTTGACCAGTCAATTATAACAGACGATTCAAAATCATCAAAAAAACTAACACCGCCATACTCAATTGTCGCACCTATCATAAATGTATATAGTTCAAGAAGTCTCCCTGATTTGGTGAGAATATCTTTTACAAGACTGTTTTTAAAGGTTATTTGAAGCAAATTTTTATTGTTTTCATAAATAGTCATAAAGCCGCCATCAATCAGCCTTTTAATAATGCTTGTGTTTAAGTAAAAGCTTTTATTTACCTTCTTAAAGCCTGAATATATGTCTTCGAGCTTTGAGGTGTATACAAACTCCCTCGGAGAACTCGAATAGTATTTTACTACAGCACCGATATTAGTAATCGTTTTATTCCACTCAGCACAATTTTTGTTGCATATGTTCCATAACGATTTAATTGTATTTGAAAAGCTTGGCTTTTTTAAAAATTCCTTAGTACCAGAAAGCTTAGTAACACCGCCGTTTAATATTATAGTATCAAGCACAGAGAGTTTTGCTGTATGCACCTTATTGTAAGCATTGTTTACATCACTTATCACATTAACAGACGGCTTTGAAGCATCTATTGTGTGCATGGAAACTGCGAGCCTTTCAGAAACCGCCCCCATAGCTGTATGAATAAGGTTATCACCACCGCTTAAATCAAACGCACAATCTCCGTATTTTTCAACTAATTCAGAAAGTGTCTTTTTGATTTCGGGATATGTTCTTCCATCTATTTCAAAACAAATTACCCTTGTATCAATGTTGTGAATTTTAAATATAGTAAGCATACGTTCTTTGAATATTATAAGCTCGTCATAGTCGTACCCAAAAAGAACAACCCTCTTTGGTTGCAAAATCAAAGAACTTAGAATATTATCAATGGCATTTTTATCATAAAATTCGATTAAAGTCATTAAATCACCTACGCTAAACATAGTAAACTAACTTATATAATACCATAAAATTTTGAAAAAATAAATACTTTTTATAAATTTTACTAAATAACAACTACCAAAAAATTAACTAAATTTTTAGTAATTTCTATTGACATCGGATAAGCACTGTGCTATACTTACTTTGCAAAAAAGAATAATGAGTTTTTCTCATTTAGGTGGTGTAAAAATTATGAAATACGTAGAAAATAACTTATATGCCAGAATTACTTCAAATAAGGATTTTTTTACAAGCATTGAGCAAAAAATCTCAGATGAAATATTTGACAATCCAAAAAAATTTATTACATATTCAATGTCTGAGCTCTCTAAAATCACAGGAGTTTCACAGGGTAGTATAAATAATTTTTCTAAGAAATACGCTGGTGGTGGTTTCTCAGAATTAAAGCTACAGATTGCAAGTGAACTTGAAAGCTTTATGCCTAAACAGCATACAATTGTTGAGAAAAATGACGGCATAAAAGATGTAATGAAAAAAATCACTTCTAATGTTCAGACAGCCTTTAATAACACAATACTGAACAATTCACAGGAAACTCTAAGCAGAGTTGTAGAAAAGATATTACAT
>JAZQLM010000249.1:0-6819 GCA_045542655.1 Clostridia bacterium
CCGTATATGGCACCGGAACCCTACAGAGGGACACGCAATGACAGCTCATATGTTATAAAGGTTGCCGAAAAATATGCGGAAATTAAAAATGTTCCCCTTGAAAAAGTAATTAAGCAGACAACTAAAAATGCCAGAGACTTTTTTGGAGTTTAGAATTTTCTGATGTGAAAATAAAAAAATTTAAGACCGTAGAACGTGAGATTTTAGGATGTTTTCTGCGGTCTTTTTGTTTACAAAATTTTGTCAAAATAAACACAAGTAAATATTTTGTATTGTACAAGTTGCTAAAATTGTGAAAATGGGAAAAAGATTTTCTTGTACATATTGACAAAAGGTTATAAAAAAAATATAATTAACATAATATATTAATTATATATATAACTACAATTTAAAAACATATAGACGGAGGGTTAGAAGAAAATGAAAGATTATGCGGCTTGTGACATCAGAAATATTGCGATTGTGGGGCACGGACAGAAGGGAAAGACTTCACTGTGTGAGGCTTTGCTGAATTCCTGCGGAGTTACCGAGCGTTTGGGAAGCGTTCAAAACGGAACAACCGTAAGTGATTATGATGCTGAAGAAATAAAAAGACACTGTTCTGTTAATACTTCGCTTTTTCCTGTGGAATGGGCGAATACTAAAATAAATATTTTGGATACACCGGGATTTTTTGACTTTGAAAGTGAAAAAATCAGCGGACTTGCAGCCGCTGACTGTGCGGTTATCGTTATAAGCGGTAAGACAGGTGTGGATGTCGGCTCTGAAAAAATATGGGACTACTGCAAAAAATTTAAAATACCGGTTTGCTTTTTCGTAAATAAGCTTGACAGCGAAAAGGCGGATTTTCCGAAAACACTTCAGATGCTTAAAGATACATTCGGACCTACGATTGCACCGTTTTTACTTCCTGTTAAGGAGGGTGACAGTATCAACGAATTTATAAATGTTGTCGGTATGGTTTCAAGAAAATTTGCTGACGGAAAGTTTGTTGACGGGCCTGTTCCTGAAAGTATGATGGACGAAATTGCTCCTGTAAGAGAAATGATTATGGAAGCCGTTGCGGAAACTGACGATGAGCTTATGGAAAAATATTTTGCAGGAGAGAGATTTTCTGAAGAGGAAATTGAAAGAGCTTTAAGACACGGTACAAAGAGAAAGACTATTGTGCCGGTTATCTGCGGAAGTGCAATTAAAAATCAGGGTACAAAGCTATTGCTTGATGCAATAGTAAGATATTTCCCCGGACCTCACAGAATTGAGGATATGCTTGCAATTGACAAGAACGGAGAACCAGTTGAGCTTGCAGCAGAGCCAAACGGAGATTTGGTTGCACGCTGCTTTAAGACCATATCCGATCCGTTTATCGGTCGACTGAGCTTTGTAAGAGTATATCAGGGTACTATAAATAAGGACAGTGTTATTTATAATTCAACAAGAGGCAAGGAAGAAAAGGTCGGAAAAATCTGTACAATGATAGGCAAAAAGCAGATAGAAATTGACTCTGTTAAAGCCGGCGATATTGCAGTTATTCCGAAGCTTACAGAAACCTTTACAGGTGATACTCTTTGTAAGAAGGATAAAATTTTAAGCTTAGATGAGCTCGAATTTCCAAAGCCCTGTATGTCTATGGCTATTCTGCCTCAGACAAAGGGCGATGAAGAAAAGATAAGCTCCGGTTTACATAAAATTATGGAAGAGGATCCGTCATTGTCGATGGAGCTTAATACCGAAACTAAGCAACAGATTATAAAGGGTATCGGTGAACAGCATATCGAGGTTGCAATCAGCAAGCTTAAAAATAAATTCGGTGTAGGTGTTACTCTTGAACAGCCGAAAATTGCCTACAGAGAAACTATCCGAAAGAGCGTTAAGGCTGAGGGTAAGCATAAGAAACAATCTGGCGGTCACGGTCAGTACGGTCATGTATGGATTGAGTTTGAGCCTTGTGACTCGGATGAGCTTGTATTCTGCGATAACGTATTCGGCGGTGCAGTTCCAAAGAACTATTTTCCTGCTGTTGAAAAAGGGTTAAGGGATTCTATGGCAAAGGGTGTGCTTGCAGGCTATCCTGTAGTGGGACTTAAGGCTACCTTGTATGACGGCTCATATCATCCGGTGGACTCTTCCGAAATGGCATTTAAAACTGCCGCTTCAATTGCTTATAAGGCAGGCCTTACACAGGCTTCACCTGTTTTACTTGAACCTGTCGGTTCTCTCAGCGTGGTTGTTCCATCGTCTTATATGGGCGATATTATGGGAGATATTAATAAGAGAAGAGGCAGAGTTATCGGAAATGAACCGCTTGATGAGAAAAATGTAAAAATTCTTGCAGACGTTCCTGTTGCTGAAATGACAAGCTTTGCAACAGAGCTTAAATCAATGACTCAGGGCAGAGGAAGCTTTGAATTTGAATTTAAGTCATACGAGCAGACTCCCGAACCGATTGCGAAAAAAATTATTGAAAGCAATAAAACTGAATAGTGTATAAGGCGGACTGAGAATTTCAGTCCGCCTTATGTATAATAAGTACTTGCAATATTTATTTAAATATGTTACAATATTTAGACAGATAACTGAAATTTCGGGAGGAAAAAGAGAAAAATGGAAGTTTTTATTGAATATATGGTTAAACGAAAGAAAACGCCGTCAGACTATTTAAAGGTATTTGGCATACTGTTTGGCGGATTTGTACTTATGATGCTTGTTACGGCATTTTTAAGCGGAGTACCGTTTATTGGTTCTTTTGTTCTTTTGATGCTGGCAGGTATTGTGTACTTAATGTATTATTTTGTTACATCTATTAACCTTGAATACGAATATATTTTAACGGAAACCGATTTGGACGTTGATAAAATTATAAATACAAGAAGAAGAAAAAGACTTACCACCGTTAATATAAGAGGTGTTGAGTGTTTTGCAAAAATCACCAGCCCTGAGCTGAAAAGGTATTCTGATAATCCTAAAATCAAGAAAATATATGCCTGCAGAGATATTAAGGATGAAGAAACAAATTTTGTTGTATATACGTCAAAGGATGAGACAAAGCTTCTTTTCTTTAATCCTAATCAGAAAATTACTGACAGGATTAAGGCTTTAAATCCGCAGAAGACGTACCTTGATTAATTAAAGCGGTATGATAAAAAACGGTATTGATATTATTGAAATAAAAAGAATAGAAAAAGCTCTGGAAAAACACAAAAGCTTTGTTGAGCGGATATTTACGACAAGGGAGATTGAGTATATAAGAAAAAAGAATTTCCGTGCGGAAACTGTTGCGGGTATGTTTGCCGCAAAGGAAGCATTTTCAAAGTATCTCGGCACTGGTTTTTCGGCTATCAGCTTTATGGAAATTGAAATTTTGCATGATGATATTGGAAAACCGTATGTTATGTTCAAGGGGAGACGTTCAGAGGCTGATTTGTCTATCTCACATTCAAATGAAGATGCAGTTGCGGTTGTAACCGGAAATTGTCCTTTGGGAGCAAATATAAGTGCGGAGCTTCTTATGAAAATGCGTGCTTTGCTTCCGGTGAGAAAATCCGATTCTCATAAAGGTGACTTTGGCAGAGTGTTTATTCTCGGCGGTTCAGAGGGAATGACGGGAGCGGTCTGCCTTTCTGCTATGGGTGCATTAAGGAGCGGTGCAGGACTTGTAACAGTTGGTTCACCTTATTCTCAAAGAGGCATTGTTGCAGTAAAGCTTACCGAGGCAATGACAGTGGGGTATGACGATTCATATGGTATGTTTACGGGCAGTGATGCAGAAAAAATAATCAAGAGAGTCAATTCTTCCGATGTATGCGGTCTTGGAATGGGAATGGGCAGATGTAAGGGCGTTGACAATACTGTTTATGAAATAGTAAAAAATGCAGAAAAACCTCTGGTTATTGATGCAGATGGAATAAATGCGATTTCCTGGAATATAGATATATTAAAAAAATTAAATGTCAATGCGGTGCTTACACCGCATCCCGGAGAAATGATGCGTCTTACAGGGAAAATGGTCGGAAGAAGTTTGAAAAGCCGTATAAACACGGCTTTGGAAGTTTCTGCAAGATATAATGTTGTAACCGTTCTGAAGGGACAAAATACGGTTATTGCTGCACCAAACGGTGAATATACAGTTAATTCAACCGGAAATTCAGGAATGGCAACCGGCGGAAGCGGAGATGTTCTGACGGGAATTATTGCATCTTTTATAGGTCAGGGGCTTTCTGTATATGATGCAGCTGTTTTATCTGTATATCTTCACGGCAGAGCAGGAGATATGGCGGCTGATGAACTCGGAACGCATGGTCTTATTGCTTCGGATTTGGTAAAAAAGCTTCCATTGGCAATAAAGGAGCTGTCTTTTTGAAAAAAGCTTTAGCGGCATTCTTTGCCGTATTTGTGCTTATGATAACACTTTCCGCCTGTACGGGAAGAGTGAAACACGATTCATACAAGGATATTTACAACAGATACAGTGACATAAAATCTTATACTGCTGAGGCTGAGATTACTGTTAAATCAAACCTCACGACAAACAAGTATTCAGTGAAGCAATATTTTCTTGCACCGGATAATTACAAAACAGAAATTACAGCACCTGACAATATGGCAGGAACGGGATATTCTTTCTCTGACGGAGAGGTAAGGCTTAATTCTTCGGGGGGTGAGGTTTTCTCGATTTCCGATTATGTTCCGGAGGATAAAAACTATGTGTTTGTAAACGATTTCTTTGCGAGCTATTATAAGAGCGAGGATACCTTTGTTGAAACCTCGGGCGGACTTAAGGATGAATGTACGGTGCTTAAAAATGTACTTTCAGAGGGCAATCCTTACAGATACAGTCAGACCTTGAAAATAAACAATTCAAGTCTTCTCCCTGAAAAGCTTGTAACATATGATATGGATAATAATGAAGTTTTAAGTGTAGAGTATAAAAGCTTTACATTTGATACTGAAATTGAAAAAGAAATTTTTAAATAACATACATATTTTGTAAAATATGTATTATAGTCCTTTTGTGTGGCAATAATATGAACATCGGAGGAATTTGACAGCCTTTTATGTTTGTATCTGCCACAAAAACACTCGCAAAACAAGTATTTCTGCGTATAGTGTATTAAGGTTGATAAAATTAAAAGGAGAGGTAAAATATGCCGGAGCTTAAAGAAAATTATTCAAAGGATTTAGTAAAGACTTTGGCAGAAGGCTATAAAGAAATGTCCTCCGTCAATCTTGCACTTGCTGAAGAGACACTTAATACGGATAGTGAAGCTCTTTTGCTGTGCGAACAAATACTTGCGGAGTGTGAATAAAATTGATAGTAAAAAGAGGAGATATTTATTATGCGGATTTGAGTCCCGTTGTCGGCTCTGAACAGGGAGGTGTAAGACCTGTACTTATAATTCAGAATGATGTGGGAAACAAATACAGTCCTACTGTTATTGCCACGGCAATAACCTCGCAGATTAACAAAGCAAAAATGCCGACACATATCGAGCTTGATGCAAATGAGTACGGACTCTCAAAGGACAGCGTTGTTCTGGCAGAGCAGATAAGAACCATTGATAAAAAACGCCTTAAGGAAAAAATCGGTCACCTCGATGACGAGCTTATGAATAAGGTGAATGAGGCACTGGAAATAAGCTTCGGACTTCTCTGACAGGTTTTTCCGACATAAAATGCAAAAGGAGACTTTAAAATGCTGAAAGGATATTTTAAAATTAAGAAAAGATATTTAAAACCTGCAGTTTTGCTGTTTATACTTATTATTGCGGCAGTTACGGTGTTTACCGTATTTGCCGAGCCGGGAGACGGTGACGATCCGGTGGTTTCGCTCAGCTATATACAAAACAAGGTTATCCCCGAGTTGAAAGCATATGTGGATTCAAAGCTTTCGGGAATATCCTCAGGCGGAGCATACACAGAAGCTCCTAAAAACTCAGTTTTTGAAGTGGTTGAGCTTGAAGAGGACGATGAGCTTATCTGCGGAAAAGGAGCAGAGCTTATCCTAAGAATGGGAAGTGCTGAGATTATAGCAACCGAAAAGGGCGGACTTGCCGATACTACGGCGGGTTATGACCTTTCAAACGGAATTTCTATGCCCGCTAACCACCTGCTTATTGTTCCTGTTGATGATGGAAGAGGTATAAAAGCAAATTCAGATGTTTTGGTTATGGTAAAGGGAGAATATAGTATAAAATAATAAAAAACCTTTCATATGTTTGTGCATATGAAAGGTTTTTTCTGTAAAATCACAAATTCCCTTGCTTTTTTTATTTGCGTGTGATAGAATAATATAATAGGAAAATTAGAAATTAAATTGAGGTAGATTGTAATGCCGGAGAATAAAATATGGTTGTCATCACCTACAATGCACGGCGATGAACAAAGGTTTGTACAAGAAGCTTTTGACACAAATTGGGTTGCACCTCTTGGAAAAAATGTTACGGAGTTTGAAAATGAGATTGCACGTTATGTCGGGTGTAAGGCTGCGGCGGCGATGACTGCCGGAACGCACGCTCTCCACCTTGCAGTAAAGCTTGCCGGTGTCGGACAAGGTGATATAGTTCTCTGTTCTGATTTGACTTTTGCGGCAACAGTTAATCCTGTTACATATGAAAACGGAACTCAGGTGTTTATAGATTCAGAGTATGAAACCTGGAATATGGATCCGGTTGCTTTAGAAAAAGCATTAAAAAAATATGAAGGTAAGATTAAGGCGGTCATTGTTGCTAATCTTTATGGAACTCCGGCAAAGCTTGATGAAATTGCGGATCTTTGCGATAAATATAATGTTATCCTTATTGAAGATGCGGCAGAATCACT
>JAZQLM010000250.1:0-5131 GCA_045542655.1 Clostridia bacterium
AAGTATATTCAGTTTATATTCACTCATTCTTTCCATCTCCTATCGCCTTAATTTCTTTCTGCATATCAAGTAAAATATCCTGTGTTGAGAAAAGAGCTGTATAATTCACTAAAACATACACAACCTCAGAATCGGTATCAAGACATTTATTTATTGCTTCACGCATATTTTTTGTATACATATTCACCTTAATACCGCTGTATTTAAACCTTAAAGTAAGGTCATAGAGCCTTTTTCCCGAAGTAATTAAAAGACCTTTAGTTTCGTCAATTGCCTTTTCAAACTCAACATCCCACAGCCACGAAATATCCTGTCCGTCGCTTACCGCATCATTTACGGCGATTATTATATCTTTTTTTCTTCTGTCCTCACAAACCGTTGCTATCGCCTGATTAAAGCCTGCCGGATTTTTAGCAAGGTTTAAGATAACCGGTTTTCTGAGCTTTATTTCTTCCATTCTGCCGATTTGTGGCTTATAATTGGAGAGAATTTCGGTAAAGCTTCCGGTTTTAATTTCCGCCGACTTAAGAGCCGCATACACCGCAAGAATGTTGTATATATTATAAAATCCCCTGTAATCAAGGTCAATTTTTTCGTTTCCGTTCACGGTAAACTCAAGTCCATTTAAAAGAGATACTCCCTTTGCCTCAAAATCAATTTCCGGACGCCTGCTTCCGCAATTTGCACAATAGTAATCACCAAGCTGACTGTAGTGACAGTAGTTATAGGAAAGCTCATTCTTACATTCTGTGCAGTATCTACCCTCTTTTACCTCGCTTGTATTATCAAGCACCTTTTCTGAAATTCCGAAATAACGGACTCCCTTTCGACCTTTTCCAAGCTGCGTGCATACAGGATCATCACCGTTTAAAATAAGTGTTAAATTTTCACATTTGTCGATTGCCTGTCTTAAAAGGTCGGCAGTTATCTCTATTTCACCGTATCTGTCAAGCTGGTCACGGAAAAGATTGGTTATCACCATAACATCCGGTTTTATTTTATCAAACACCTTCACGGCATATGCCTCATCAATTTCAAAGCACGCAAAATCAGCGGAAAGTCTGCCGAAAACACTACATTCAAGTGCAAAAACATTTGCAATTCCCGAAAGCATATTTGCCCCCACACGGTTGCATAATACCTTATAACCCGATTTTTCAAGAGCAGTACAGATAAGGTTATTTGTGGTTGTTTTTCCGTTTGTTCCGCAGGTTACAAACACTTTTCCCTTTATACTTCCTTTAAGCCGTTGAATTAAATCAGGGCATATTTTAAGAGCAATTTCGCCCGGTGTTGAAGAAGATTTTTTGCCGAGCAGCTTTCCAAGAACCGCCGCAAGCTTTGCCGCCCATACCGCAAGTATCAAACGCATAATTTTATCACCCTTGTCCACTATATTATTAAATTAAAAGACTCATACGAGCCTTTTAATTATACTACTATATTTATTTTGTGTCAATAAAAAAGCTTTAAATCAAATCATTTGTAGAAATATTGATAAATTTGGCATCTGTAAGGTCGCAAAGCACAGTACTGCCGTTAATATCAAGTACTATATAATTCATTCCCATCCCTGTTAGTATGCCCGATTTTTTAACATATGTATCTGCTCCGAATAAAAATTCCGCACTTATATATTTTCCCATATATTCACAGAGAAAATCGTTTACAGACCTGCTTGGTGCACATCCTCTTTGCGACGGACTCTTATATATAAAGCCCATATTACCGTTAAAATTCATCGGTGGGTTTATCTGCCGTTCAGCATTATTGTAGAGGTTTTGGTCTGTATTCGTATTTTGCGGCATTTTCGTCCTCATATCATCACGTCTCAGTACATCACCGCTTTTCAGCGGAAACGATGTATCGTTGTCACCTTCTCGGTTATTTCGCATATCATCTGACTGATAATTAATAGAATTGTCCCTGCTGTTTCCCATCATATCATCTTCATGATTCATTTGATAATTTCCTGAATTATCCTGATTGTAGCCTCTCATATTGCCTGCATTATTTGATTGCATCTGATTAGTATTTCTGTTTCCTGCACGGTACATCTCCGAATTTTCCATAGCCATATCAGGAACAATACTTCCCGGAGGGAACACCGCTCTGTCGTTCGGCATATTCATATAATCCTTGTTTTCTTTTCTTAAATTTCCTACATATCTCAAAAGTTCTGCCTCCTTTAATATATTATCTATATTTAAAATATGCAGAAAAAATTTTTTTGCAACAAAATCTGTATAAAAAAATTTTTTTAAGCCAATAATACGGGTGTGATAAAAAATATTTTTATCAAAAAATTCTAAAATTTTTAAGGAGAGATTGAAATGTCAAATCAGAACAACAACAATAAGAATGAAAACAAAAACAACAATAATAACAAAAATAATAACAACAAGAACGAAAACAAAAACAACAACAAAAACGACTAATCCGTTTTTGAATTTTAGTTTCTGTAACTAAGTATTACCGAAATTTTAAAAAGAACATAAGCCCTGCCAATTTTGGATTATAACCTACGGCAGGGCTTAATTTTTGGTGTATGAGTTCTATATTTCTACATATAAATTACACGAGATTACAAATACTAAGTCGGTACAAAAGAATTAACTGATACAAAAAAGGGGGAATAAAGTGAAAAAAACAAAGTATTTTTCAGCCGCACTTACAGGTCTTTTCTTTATTCAAAGCCTCTTTATATATGCTTTAGCCGAAAATACGGATGAAAAAGAAAAATATCTTATTCCGTGCGGTCAAAGCATTGGCGTAACTCTTTGTACCGACGGTGTTTTGGTTACAGGTACGTCTGAATTGGTTTCAGATTTCGGAATTTCTTCTTCCCCTGCGGAAGAAGCCGGAATAAAAAGCGGAGACATTATAACCGAAATCGACAGTAAAAAGGTTTCGGATGTCAAAAATTTTAAAGATATTCTTAAAAATTCCGGAGAGAAAAGCCTGTCACTGACAATAAACAGAGATGGCAAGCGCTTTTCCACATACCTTAAGCCAGTAAAATGTGCCGGAAGTGAAATTCCGTGTCTCGGTGTATGGATAAAGGACGCTGCATCAGGAATAGGCACTCTTACCTTTATAGATCCCGAAACAAATACCTTTGCCGCTCTCGGTCACGGCATCTCAAATGCAGATACAGGTGCTATTTTACCTGTCGAAAGCGGAAGCATCTTAAAAGCTCAAATTATCGAGGTCACTAAAGGTCAAAAAGGTATTCCCGGTGAGTTAAGGGGAAATTTTTCGGAAACTGAAAATATTCTCGGAACTATTACCGAAAATTCCAAGCTCGGACTTTTCGGTAAAATAACTGGTGATTTACCCCTCGGCACGGCATTTCCCATAGCCCGTCGTAATGAAGTTTGTAAGGGAAAGGCTTATCTTTATACCACAATCAGCTCAAATCCGCCGGATAAATATGAAATTGAAATAATAAAATTTTCAAGCTCGGACAAGGAAAGTAATAAAGGAATGGTTATAAAAATAACCGACGAAAGGCTTCTTGAAAAAACAGGCGGCATAGTTCAGGGAATGTCAGGTTCACCAATAATTCAAAACGGTAAAATTGTGGGAGCTGTAACGCATGTATTTGTGAATGATCCAACAAGAGGTTATGGGATATTTATTGAGAATATGTTAGCAGAAGCTGAGAAAATTAAATAAGGGGAATGCTCGTCTATAAAATAATAGACGGGCATTTTTATAAAAAAGAGTAATATTGGAGGTGTACAATATTGTATTTGTATTAAAATTTCGTTCAAGTGGGTAATCGTTAAAGATATTTTGCGATTAGGAAGAAATTATATTGAATTAGAAGTTCTCTTAGCCGTAGATTTTAAACGAATGAAGGTCAGATTTATAAGCATAAACAACCAGTATGATAGCATATATGATCACCTGCTTATTGGAAAGCACAGGGAATAACGGCTTTTGGACATCAGCAAAAGTTATCAGTAATAATCTATCCGATTATGATATCAAACCTCAGTGCGCAATATGCAATTACTACTTAAGCTTTTTTATTCAAATAAGCCACATCCATAGCCTCCTCGTATAACATTAAAAAATTGTACCACAAATATAATTATTTTCAATATGGCTAAACAACACTAAAAGATTGTAAAACACTAATAATGTTAACCGGTGCAAATGTCACAAAATCCTTGGGGTAATATTTTCATAATTATTATACATCTCACAGAAAACATTTACACGAACATCATATATGCATCCTTTCTCTCCACTGTGAAGGTGTCATGCCTGTTTTGCGTTTAAACCATGTTGCAAAATATTGACTTGTATCAATTCCTATATAGCTTGCCACTTCGCTAATTGAAAAACTTTCATCCTTTAACATTTCCTTAGCTCTGTCTATTCTTATCTGCGTAAGCTTTTCCATTATGGTTATTCCTGTTTTTTTCTTATACAATCTTTGCATATATGAACTATCTATGCATACTGCTTTTGCAATGTCCCTAATGGTAATATCATATGCATAGTGCTCCAAGAGATATTTTGTTATTTGCTGTTCATAATTATCCGTAGGCGTTGTTTTAGAATCTTCTGCAAAACGGGCTATTATTTGAAAAATCAGAAAATACAGCTGCGATATCATAAACTCATCACTCTTTTTTCTCGACAGTTCAACAACCAGTGTTCGAACAAATGGAATCAAATCGTATGCACCGCGTATGATAACATAATCCCTGGGATTTCGCAGGAAATGTGAAACTGTTTCCGAGTTTTCAATTAAGCTACGGATAGATATCTCACGCTGCAATGTAGCAGCAAAGTTAAATTCTGCATTCAACATCAGACATGCATGAGCGGGCAGCACCTCCAGCCTGTGCGACACATTTGCATTAATCAGAATAATTGAATTTGATGCAAATTTTATACGCTTGCCGCCGATATGTATAAAACACTGTCCCTTCAAAACTGTCATTATCTCACATAGGTCATGTAAGTGTGGTGTACTCATTGCACTATTCTTCCACTCATAAAAGTAGAACCTTTCAGTATTAAACTTGTAAAAATCATTTACAAGTTTGTTATCAAACAAATTTTTTATATTATTCAAAATATTTCTCTCCTTTTTATATTAATTAAGCATTTT
>JAZQLM010000251.1:0-2471 GCA_045542655.1 Clostridia bacterium
TATCCTTCATTGCAGCCTTTAAATCAGCCGCAAGAACTTCTTTAAGTGCCATATCATAACCTCCTTAAGATGTAAAAAGATGCCTTCATATGAAGGCAGCTTAATTTCATTATTTACTATATTCACAAAAATATAATCAAACCAAGCAGAATTATCTGAACTTACGTTTTCTCGCAGCCTCCGATTTCTTTTTACGTCTAACGCTTGGCTTTTCATAATGCTCTCTTTTTCTAACCTCAGATAAAACACCGGCTTTAGCACATGAACGCTTAAAACGACGAAGTGCACTATCCAATGATTCGTTATCTTTAACTCTGATTTCAGCCATTATTGATTTCCCTCCCTCCAAAATAAATTTGGAAATGTGGATTGTTCTTTTGTAATTACCAATCTAAAAAAATACTACCTTACTATTATAACTTTTATTTATAATTATGTCAAGCAATAATTATAAATTTTTTAAAATATTTTTAATTTTGTTATACTCCAAATAGTCTGCTTCGCATCTGTATATAGGATTTCCCTGTTCTGAAAACAAAGTTTCATACTCCGTCATAATATTCCCCTCAAAGTCACTTGCATGAAGGTCAAGTGTAATATTTTTAAGCTTTAGTCCATATTCGGAGAATGAATTTAAGGAAAATTCAAAAAGTCCTTTATTATCTGTCTTAAAATGAATTTCGCCGTTTTGAGAAAGTACCTGCTCATACATCTTCAAAAAATTTGAATGTGTAAGACGTCTCTTTGCATAACCCTTTTTCTTCCACGGATCACAGAAATTTATATAAATTCTGTCACATTTTGAGCCTGTCTCAAACTGAGAAAGAATATTTACATCACCTGCAAAAAACTTAAGATTTTCAAGCTCCTTTGCTTTTGCCTTTTCTGCCGCAAGAACAAGAACATCAAGATTTTTCTCAAACGCAAGATAATTTATATCAGGATTTAAAGCGGCAAGCTCGGTTATAAACTTTCCCTTTCCGCAGCCAATTTCAATATGTAATTGTTTTTTATTATCAGGAAAGATTTCTTTTATATCATTCTTATACGAAATCAAGTCCTCAATTAAATACCAAGAACAATTTTCAAGTCTCTCTTCTCTGTGTTTTTTTCTTCTCATTCTCATAAAATAAATTTACCTCATTTCAAATTATTAAAAATTACATATCAAGCTTTAAATCATTTTCCTTTATCCAGCCGATTTTCCTTAAAAGATATGCAATAGCCGGAGCAATGATTGCCGGAAGCAAAAAAGAAATAAGTATAAGACCTATCCAGTCTGACGAAGCTACAAAAAGCCTTGTTCCCTTTTCAATTTCCGAAATCCAGCCTGTATATACCCCGATTTGTCCAACAAAACCGCAGGTTCCCATACCCGAAGATACAGCTGCACCGTTCATTTCAAGCTTAAATATACAGGTAGCTATCGGTCCTGTAATAGCCGACGTAATTATAGGCGGTATCCAAATTTTTGGGTTTTTTACTATGTTGCCCATCTGGAGCATACTTGTACCTATACCCTGTGCAAAAAGACCTCCGAAGCCGTTTTCTTTAAAGCTCATAACCGCAAATCCAACCATCTGAGCACAGCACCCGGCAAGTGCCGCTCCGCCTGCAAGACCTGTAATTCCAAGTGCCGCACAGATTGCCGCACTGCTTATCGGGAGAGTAAGTGCAATTCCTACCAAAACCGAAACTATAATCCCCATAATAAAAGGCTGCTGATTTGTCGCCCACATAATTGCATTTCCAAGATATGAAGCTGCACTTCCGAGATACGGGGCAATTAATATTGACAGTATAACACCCACACAAATTGTTACCGCAGGTGTAACTATTATATCAAGCTTTGTTTCCTTACTTACCATCTTTCCAAATTCAGCGGCAGCAATTACAATAAAGAAAACCGCAAGAGGACCTCCTGCACCACCAAGTATATTTGCCGCAGCACCAACTGTAATAAGAGAAAAAAGCACAAGCGGCGGACACGCAAGCGAATAGCCTATTGCAACCGCCATAGCAGCTCCCTGCACCTCTGCGTGTTCCTTTGTATCAGCGGCAAAATTTCCTATTTGGGTTAGAATATCTATCCCAAGCTGCTGACCTAAGGTTTTTAAAATTGTACCTATCAGAAGAGATGCAAACAAGCCCTGTGCCATAGCTCCCATAGCATCTATTCCGTATTTTTTTGCTGAAATATTAATATTTTTTCTTTTCAAAAATTCCTTAAATTTCATTTTTTATTCCTCTTTAATAACGTTTTGACAGATTATAACATTTTTTAAGAAAAAATGCAATAGTAAACATATTTTTCTTTTTTATTTTTTGCAAAACGTATATTATATACAGATTTTTCTTATTTTTAAAATTTTCATTGATTTTAAAGAAAATAAGTACTATAATGTTTAAGACTAATATGAAAGGTATGATTTATATGTCTATAGTATTTTTTGAATCACTCTCTGCAATAC
>JAZQLM010000252.1:0-2540 GCA_045542655.1 Clostridia bacterium
CCGTTATAATGGTCAATTACCTCAATTTCAAGACCGTTCTGGCTTCCTTTTGCTTGTTCCCTGCTGCGTATAAGCTCGTACTGTCCATCTGTCATTTTTAGCAGGCGTTTTGAGGCTCTTATTAAAATCCTTTCAAAATATCTCATCTGAACATATGTTTCAAATTTAATTCTGTCCTTTCCGGTTAAGGTTCCATTTACGGTTTTTGAAAGTGACATGGTTGATGTAAGCTTTTTCTCCGTTTCTTTAAGCTCCTTGGAATAAGCGGATAAACTTATTTTAGAAGCTTTGTTGTTTGAAAGCTCTAACTTAAGCTCATCTAAAGCAGAAATAAGCTGCTCTTTCTCTTTCAGTAAGACGTTTTTACGGCTTTTGAGTTCATCAAAATCTACATCTTCTTTTTGGAGTATTTGTGATTTCAGGGTTAAAATTTTTGTAGCAGTCTCATCTGTCTGTTTTTTGCAAATATCGTATGCTTCTTTTGATTTGTTGTAATTTTCCTCAGTATTTATAAGAAAATCAGAGAGTTTTTTAATATTTTTTTCTGCCTCAGCTCTACTTTTATATTCAAGCTTTGAAATAATCTCCTCTATCTGATTCGCTGTTGTCTTAATGTTTGTATTACAGATTATAAGAGAATTTTCAACATCATTTATTTCTTTTTGATTTTCTTCAAGCTTATTTTCAAATTCGAAAATAAGCTTTTCTAAATTTTCTTTATGGCGTATCATATCGGTTGCTTCTTTTATAAGGAAATCAATTTTTAAAATTTCATTGTTTAACTCATTAAAACGGTTACAAGCATTCTCTTCAATATCCTCAAAAGGTGAATTATCAAAAACTGCCTCCGAAGCTCTTAGTATCAGTTTTTTTATGTTTTCCGCCTGTCCGTTTAGATTAGCGGCATCTGATGAAATGTTGTCGAGTGAATTTTTAATAAGGCTAATCTTATTTTTAAGATTATCAAGCACATTTTTTTCAGGCGAATTTTCAGAAATAATAGCAGGAGAGGGGTGGTGTTTAGAACCGCAGACAGGGCATGGGGTATCATCTTTAAGTGAAAGTGCAAGCATACCTGCCTGATTACTCCAAAAAATTTCCTGTTTTAAGTCGTATTCGCTTTTTAATGCCTTGTATTTTTCGTTTTCCATGCTTAATTTATTCTGCATATTTTTAAGCTTTTCATTGATGCTATTTAGCTCCTTAAAGCTTTCCAGCAGCTCTGAAACAGTATTTAAACTTGCAGACATCTGAAGTCTTGATTTTTCAAGCACAGCTAAATTATTATCCGCATTTTTTAATTTTTCAAGCTGAGTCTTGTAGCTTTTAATATTTTCTAAAGCTTTGCTATGGCTATCTTTAAGTGTGCATAACGTGTCCTCAGAGTGTTTTTTGTCGATATTCAAGCGTTTTAATTCATTTTGCAGCACATCGACAGAATCATAGCTTTTTAGTTTTTCTTGCTCTGCACCCAATTTTTTTCTTACATCGTCGCAGAATGAATACTCCTTAGCCGCCTTTTTTAGTGAGGCTTCGAGTATCTCAAGACTTGGTAATTCTTGCAATAGTACATTCTCGGCAGATTTAAGGTCGGATTTAGCCTTTAAAATTATTTCAGCTTCTCCTATTTTAATATTCAGCTTTTCGAGTTCGCTATCGTTATTCTTATTTAATTTTTCAAATTCTTCAAGCTTTTCTGTGTCAAAAGCAATAATATTATTCAAAAGCTCTGAAAAAACAGTTATATCAGGAATGACGTCAAGCTTTTTAATTTCTTCAAACTTAAAATTCAGCTCATCAGAATAGCTACACTTTGTGTTAGTTATGCAAATTTTAATTTTGTCTTTAAGCTCGCTGTATAAGCCTTCGATAGATTTTGCCTCAAGGCTAAGCTTGTCCTGAAAAAGCTTATAGGTCTCAGTATTAAATATATTCCTGAATATTTCAATTCTTTCTTTTGTGTCAGCGAGCAAAAGCTTAAGAAAATCGCCTTGTGCAATCATTGCTATTTGTGAAAACTGTTTGCAGTTTATCCCAAGAATTTCTTCAATGGATAAAGATACTTCCTTTTCCTTTGTAAGCGGAGTGCGGCCGTCGGAAAACTCTAAAAGCACTTCAGAAGCTTGCTTTGTTGTACCTTCACCCTTTTCTTTTGGTCTTTCGTATTCAGGGCTTCTGGTGATGGTATAAATCTTTCCGTTGCTTAGAAAACGCAATTTTACAAAGGTTTTTTGTTTAGGAGAAGAATATTTACTTCTGAACATCTTTTTTTCTCTTACGCTTCCGCTTGCTTCACCGAACAGGGCAAAGGTTATGGCATCAAATATTGTAGTTTTACCTGAACCCGTATCTCCTGTAATAAGATAAATTCCGTTTTCACCAAGCTTTTCCATATCAATAACGGTCTCGCCGGAATACGAGCCGAAAGCTGAAATTATAATGGATAACGGTTTCACAAATACTCATCCTCCTGAATTTCTACAAAGATTTTTTCTGCAAGTTTTTTTTGTTCATCGGTAAGCTTTTCATTATTTTGTAAT
>JAZQLM010000253.1:0-7260 GCA_045542655.1 Clostridia bacterium
ATTTTGTCAAGATGGAGATGTTTTTATGTTAAAGAAAAAACATATAAAATGTGATTTGTGCGTTATAGGCGGTGGTATGGCAGGTCTTACTGCTGCAATTTCTGCCGCAAGAGAAGGTACAAAAGTTGTGCTTATGCACGAGCGTCCCGTTCTGGGCGGAAATGCTTCCTCCGAAATACGAATGTGGATTTGCGGTGCCCGTGGCAAGGATAACCGTGAAACAGGAATATTAGAGGAAATTGCTCTTGAAAATCTCTACCGCAACCCCACAAAAAGCTATTCAGTATGGGACACTGTGCTTTATGACTTTGTAAGACGTGAAAAAAATATTACATTACTGCTTAACTGTACCTGTATGGATGCCGAAGTTGAAAAAGGTGATTTTGCATATAGCCGAAATACAAGAATAAAATCTGTTACCGGTTATCAGATGACTACTCAATGCTTTTATGAAATCGAAGCAAAATTCTTCTGCGACAGCTCAGGGGACAGTATTTTAGCACCGCTTTGCGATGCAGAGTTTCGCATCGGTCGTGAAGCAAGGTCTGAATTTAACGAAGATACCTCTGTCGTTGAAGAAGATAAAATGACAATGGGAATGTCCTGTCTTATTCAGGGACGTGAAACCCAGAATGATATAAAATATATCGCTCCCGAATGGAGTACAAAGCTTTGTGAAAAAGATTTTGAAGACAGAAATCCTGACATATACAATGAAATGGAGAATTTCTGATATCTTGAGCTTGGCGGAGACCGCAATACAATTGACGATACAGAAATTCTTCGTGATGAGCTTGTTTCACTTGCCGCAGGTACTTGGGATTATATAAAAAATTCAGGAAATTTTGATAGTGAAAAATGGGATTTGGATTTTCTCGGCTTTTTGCCCGGTAAAAGAGAGTCCCGCAGAATGTGCGGAGAATATATGGTTACCCAGAGAGATATTTCAGACAGAAAAGTTTTTGATGATGAAATCGCATACGGCGGCTGGCCGATTGACGACCATTTTCCTGGTGGTTTTTATCACAAGGGTACACCGAACACAGATATCCCCACCCCTGCACCGTATTCTCTGCCATATCGTGCGCTGTATTCAAAAAATGTAGAAAACCTTTTCTTTGCAGGAAGAAATATAAGTATGACTCACGCAGCAATGAGCAGTATTCGTGTTATGGCAACCTGCTCACTTTTAGGAGAAGCGGTCGGAAAGGCTTCTGCTATTGCGGTTAAAAATGATTTGACACCTCACGATGTATATTTAAAACATATGGATTTGCTTCAGACCTTACTTATGAATGAGGATTGTTTTCTTCCGTCAAAGACGAGAGAGATTTCACCTGTCTGCCGAAATGCCAAGCTGAACATTGAAAATGATGTAATCAGAAACGGTCAGGACAGAGTACACCAAATTTATAATACAAACAATGATAACGGCGCTTATACTGTAAATTCAGGTAATGAAATCGTTTATAGCTTTGATAAAACAAATATATCCGCTGTACATATCGTTTTTTGCAGTGATTTAAACCGTGATACACTACCGGGAGGCGATTGCGAGAGAACACATCTCACCCGTGCAAATCATACGCTGAAAAGTCCACAGATGTATCTGCCGAAAACTCTGTGCAGAGCTTTTAAGCTGATTGGCGAAGCAGACGGAGTTAGCACTGAAATCTTAAACATTTCGGACAATCGCAAACGCTCATACCACTTGAATATAAATAAAGCTTTCGATAAGCTTATTTTAATTCCCACATCCGACTGGGGTAACAACGAAAGTATCCGAATAATTTCATTTGACTTCAATTAATAAATTAGTTATACACGCTAATAGACGTCCTCCTTATTCAAAAGGTGGACGTCTACTGTTTATTCAAGCGGTTCACAATACAAACACGGTCTGTAATAATTATTTTTTGCATCTCTAAGCGTTATTCTGATTGGAGTATCTCCAAGATAATGACAAAAATACTGATGATAGCACTCGCCTCTTCTCGTTATGTAAACACCGTAATAACACTCAAAATCCAAATCATAGCCACTGTCAAAAGTGCCTAAAAATGCCGCCTCTATCCGTTTAATATCATTTTTATCTTCCTTTAATTCATCAACCAATTCCTCGAATAATTCCGCACGCATATCGGTCAAACTGTTATTAATATGAGTGCAAACCGCAAATGATGAAACTATGCCTATAATACAGGCTGAAATTATACATAGTAGATATTTGATATTAAATTTCTCTTTCATATTTAATATTTTCCCTTCTACAATCATCTAATAGGTTTTTATACATCTATTAGGTGATTATATCATATTTTGCAATAAATTGCAATAGCATATAAAAAAAGAAGTAGAAAATTTACTCCACTTCTTTAAATGTTTCTATCATTGAATCAACCATTTTTTCTATAAATACAATTTGTTTAGGCGGTAGTCCTTCAAGCTTTTTCGCAATACCTGACAAAACAACATTTTGAGCTTCGTCAATACTGTCACATAAAAGCTCGTCAGCTGAAACTCCAAGCTCATTTGCAATTTCCACTAGCGTATTCAGACTTGGCTTTTTTCCGCCCCGTTCCAGTTCTCTTAAAAAACCTAGAGACATATTCAATTTTTCTGCTAACTGTTCACCTGTCAAATGCTTACGCTTTCTTGCTTCTTTCATTCTTTTTCCAAGCTTATCTACATTCAGCATCACCAATCACCTCTTAGCTTTTTATACTGCTATTAGTATATACAAAAACTACATAAATTAAAATAAGCTTTGAGATGTTTTAAAAGCTCTATGGTATTTTTCTAATAAAAATGCAGAAACAAAATTTTGTTTCTGCATTTAGCTTTTTACTGAGCTTTTCTTTTTTCTTCTATTGTTTCCTTAATCATCATATCCTTGACCTTCATAAGACGTATCTGGGTACTTCTTTCGTTTTCGTCAAGCTTCATGGAGATGTACTTTATATTTCTTTGCAAATCCGGAATCATAACGTGTTCCAGAGCATTTACTCTTCGTCTTGTCTTTTCAATTTCGGATGACATAAGCTGACAAGCCTTCTCCGTTTCCGCAAGACGAAGCATTGAGGGAAACACCTCCGAAAGAGATTTCACCGCTCCGTCAAGGTCACTCGATGTAAAGGCAAAGCCGTATGAGTACATATCATTTTCGTCTGCCGTTCTTGTTTTCACATCAAAGGTCGGTATATTTACACTCATTACATTCTGTTTTCCTACATCAATTGAAAGAGACTGCTTTGATGCAAGGAGAGCCGTATTCAGGTACTCGTCCTGCATAACTGCCTTTGCAAGAACAAAGTTCTTATTGGCATTTTTAATTCCCTCTTCAACCTCTTCTCTGAGTGCCTTATTCTCCTTCACCAAATCAAGAAAACGACGCATAAGCTCATCACGCTTATCCTTTAAAAGCTTATGTCCTCTTGTTGCTGTAACAAGCTTCTTTTTTAGTCTTGTAAGCTCCATTCTGGTTGGATTAACCTGTGTCTGAGCCAATTCATCACACCCTTTTTAATCTGCCGTGCAGATTATTCTTCATAATATTTATCCAAAAATTCGTCCTTAATTCTCTTAAGCTCACTTCTTGGAAGAATTCTTAAAAGCTTCCAGCCAATCGCAAGAGTCTCCTCAATAGTTCTGTCGGTTGTATACCCCTGAGAAACGTATTCCTTCTCAAAGGCATCGGCAAACTTAGCATAGAGCTTATCAATATCGGTAAGTGCCGCTTCACCAAGAACCACCATAAGCTCTTTTGCATCCTTACCTCTTGCATAAGCCGCAAAAAGCTGATTCATTGTATTTGCGTGGTCAGCTCTCGTTTTGCCCTCGCCTATACCCTTATCCTTAAGACGTGAAAGGGACGGTAAAACATCTATCGGAGGCATAACATTTTTTCTGTAAAGCTCACGGCTAAGAATAATCTGTCCCTCGGTGATGTAGCCTGTGAGGTCAGGTATCGGATGAGTTTTGTCATCCTCAGGCATAGTAAGTATCGGTATCATTGTGATACTTCCGTTTTTGCCCTTTTGTCTTCCGGCTCTCTCATAAAGTGTTGCAAGGTCGGTGTACATATAACCGGGGTAGCCTCTTCGTCCCGGAACTTCCTTTCTTGCCGCACTTACCTCACGGAGAGCGTCTGCGTAGTTTGTAATATCTGTAAGAATAACAAGCACGTGCATATTCTTCTCAAATGCGAGATATTCAGCCGCCGTAAGTGCCATACGTGGTGTTGAAATACGTTCAACAGCCGGATCGTTTGCAAGGTTTACAAACATAACCGTACGGTCAATCGCACCTGTTTCCTTAAAGCTTTCTATAAAATAGTTAGACTCCTCAAAGGTAATACCCATAGCCGCAAAAACAACGGCAAACGGCTCGCTTGTACCTCTTACCTCTGCCTGTCTTGCAATCTGTGCCGCAAGCTGTGCGTGAGGAAGTCCGCTCGCAGAAAAAATCGGGAGCTTCTGTCCTCTTACCAAAGTATTAAGTCCGTCAATTGCAGAAATACCCGTCTGGATAAATTCCTGAGGATAGTTTCTTGCCGCCGGATTCATAGGGAGACCGTTTATATCCATTCTCTTTTCGGGGAGAATTTCCTCACCGCCGTCAATGGGACGGCCGAGACCGTCAAAGACACGGCCGAGCATATCCTCAGACACGCCAAGCTCCATACTTCTTCCCAGAAATCTTACCTTACTGCTCTCTAAATTTATACCTGTTCCCGATTCAAAGAGCTGAACAAGTGCATCACCGCCGTTGATTTCGAGAACCTTACAGCGTCTTTTTTCACCGCTTGCAAGCTCAATAACACCCAAATCGTTATATTTTACGTCTTCAACCCCTTTAACAAGCATCAAAGGACCTGCAACTTCTTCTATACTTCTGTATTCTCTTGGCATTATACTTCCTCCTTCGGCAGGCTCCTGCTGATTTCTGAGCTGAGAGCTTTTATAATATCATCATATTCCGCTTTTATCTTATCCTGTGGAGTATACTTAAATCTTCCTATACGTTCTCTGACAGAAAGTGATTCAAGGTCCTGAATTTCAGCACCGCTCCTTAGTGCCTCTGCCGCTAAATCATAATACTCAAGAACAAGGGACATCATCATATACTGCTTTTCAAGTGAGGTATAGGTATCAACCTCATGGAATGCGTCCTGATGTAAAAAGTCCTCTCTTATTGACCTTGAAGTTTCAAGCACGAGACGGTCGGGAGCAGAAAGTGCATCCATACCTACGAGCTTAACAATTTCTTCGAGCTCAGCTTCATTCTGAAGCATCTGCATAATTCTTGTTCTCTTTTCCATCCAGTCAGGTGTAACCTTTTCGTTAAACCAGTCGGACATTGTATCAACATAAAGTGAATAACTTGTAAGCCAGTTTATCGCAGGGAAGTGTCTCTTATAAGCAAGTGAGCTGTCAAGTCCCCAGAACACCTTTACAATTCTGAGTGTAGCCTGAGAAACCGGCTCTGATATATCACCGCCGGGGGGAGATACCGCACCTATTACCGAAAGCGAGCCTTCAACCTCACCGCTTCCGCAGGTGATTACACGGCCGGCTCTTTCATAAAACTGAGCAAGTCGGCTTCCAAGATAAGCAGGATAGCCCTCTTCACCGGGCATTTCCTCAAGACGTCCCGACATCTCACGGAGTGCCTCTGCCCATCTTGAGGTCGAGTCTGCCATAAGTGCAACCGAATATCCCATATCTCTGAAATATTCAGCGATTGTAATACCTGTATAAATAGAAGCTTCACGAGCCGCAACAGGCATATCGGAGGTATTTGCAATAAGCACGGTTCTCTCCATAAGTGATTTACCTGTTTTCGGGTCCAAAAGCTCCGGAAATTCATTAAGAACGTCCGTCATTTCGTTTCCACGCTCGCCACAGCCGATATAAACCACAATGTCAGCCTCTGCCCATTTTGCAAGCTGATGCTGAACTACGGTTTTTCCGCTTCCGAAAGGTCCGGGAACAGCCGCAACACCGCCCTTTGCTATCGGGAAAAGTGTATCTATAACACGCTGTCCCGTAACAAGAGGCATATCAGGAGAGAGCTTTTTCAAATAAGGTCTGCCTTTTCTTACAGGCCATTTCTGCATAAGAGAAATTTCCTTTGTCTCGCCCTTTTCTGTTTCAATAACAGCAACCGTATCTGTAACATACGCATCGCATTCTTTAATTTCCTTAACTGTACCCTCGATACCGTGGGGTACAAGAATTTTCTGAGTAACAACATCTGTTTCGGCAACAGTACCTACAAAATCGCCTGCCCTAACCTTATCGCCTGCGGCAACTGCCGGTACAAAATGCCATTTTTTCTCACGGGAAAGAGAGGGTACTTCCACACCTCTTTCAAGATTATTCCCCGATACTCTCATAATTTCTTCGAGCGGTCTTTGAATACCGTCGAAGATACTTCCGATAAGTCCCGGACCAAGCTCAACGCTGAGCGGTTCACCCGTAGACTCAACCGGTGTTCCGGGGCCAAGTCCCGAAGTTTCTTCATAAACCTGAACCGAAGCCTTATCCCCGTGAATTTCAATAATTTCACCAATAAGTCTCTGCTTGCCTACACGCACAACGTCAAACATATTTGCATCACGCATATTCTCGGCAATAACCAGCGGTCCTGCAACCTTTTTTATAACTCCTTTACTCATTGCTTCACTTCCTATTAAAAATTTCAGTCTTGTAATTTAAAATTTCAAGTCCAGCCTGATAGTAGTTATCCGAACCTGCCTGAAAAGGCGAAATCCTTTTCAGGTCGGAGAATTTTAAGTGAGCTGATTTTTGTTTAAACAAGGCAAAAACGGAGCTAATCCTTTGTGGATTAGCGAGTATTTTAACGCAGTTCATATGGAAATCAGCCGCTTAAAATCAGGTTCGTTTAATTACTTTCAGGCTAATCATTATTAAAAATTATATCCGAGCCAACTGCTTTAAGCACTGAGGTTCTTACCCCCTCGATGCCCTTGCCGGTATTTCCGTAAATTCCGGGAATTAATATAACAGCCGGTATAATACTTTCGGATAATTTTTCAATCTCCTCTTCAAGCATAGCTCCTAAGGCCTCGGTCATATAAATAACCGCATAGCCTCCGGATGAAATCTGCCGGAAGGTACTTTTTGCACTGTCCTCATCATTTACGCCGAAAACCTCAAGCCCAAGTGGCGAAAATCCGTATATGCTGTCATAATCGCCCATTACTGCCGCTTTATACATATAAATCCCTCAGCCTTT